>CAZZGL010000004.1:0-52670 GCA_964654155.1 uncultured Staphylococcaceae bacterium
TATAAATAGTGCCACCATCAGTATTTAAAAACGCAACTACTTCTTTTTCAAAAGTATTATTTAAAGTTCTTTTTAATTCAATTCTTTCTGTTTCTGTATACTTCATTATTATTTCTCCAAATCTTTATTATTTTTTTGATAAGATATTAAATTTCCTATCTAATAATTAATTCATTTGGATTTAAATAATTCCTAACATTTTGTTTAAAATAATTTAATTAGCATAGTTCTGTATAGTTTTTTATTACTTATGATATTGCAAATTATTAAGAAATTTTAAAAATAGAACTTTATATAAAGTATTAATTATTAAGTACCGACACTTAAAGTCTTAGTTTTTGTAAAAATAATATAAAAACAAAGAAAAAAAATAAAAACAAAATATTAAGAACAAAATACAAAAGAGGCTAGAAACTTTTATAGTTTCTTAATAGCCCCTCATTCTTTTATTATTTTAATTTTATAATCTTCAGGTGGTATTATTTCTCTCTTATTACCAATAACCTTAATTAATAAACTTTTATTATCGCTTAATGGAAGCGTAATTTTACCATCCTGATAGTTATCTAATTCTTTAAAATAAACAATTTTTTCTTTTTTATCTTGTTTAACATATCCAAAGCATGCTTCAACAAGAATATTTAAAATATAACTTGTTAATGCATGATTTAAACTAGCAAATGTTGAATCATGTTCCCATAATGTTCCTGTAATTTTTGCCATTTTATAAAAATAATCAATTGATTCTTCTTTGACTTTTTCATATTCTCCATATTTACAAAGGATCATTAATCGAAGATAATCACCAATAAAAATGTTCGATGGATATATATTAGAATAGACTTTTTTATTATTTCTATGAGGACCAAAATCATTTAACAAACATTCATATAACTTACTATATTTTTCTTTATTTGCAATACCAAAATAAAATGCATAATATTGACATGTTTCACTGATATTATCCGTTAATTGAAAAAGCTTATCATGTCGAATCATATTATCATGAAAAAAAGTTCCATCAAAGCTATATTCTCTTATCCTATTTTTAATGTTTTCCGCTTTATGCAAATAGTAATTATTATTTAATAATTCACTTGCCGCGATTAAAGCGGATGCATATAACATATTTGAAGGAAAATTAACTCCTGAAATAAAGTCATCATCATTTGCTTTTGACCATTCAACAAATATCCAACCTTTAAGATTCTCTAAAAGTCCTAATTCATTTTCAAATTGTTCAAAATATTCTAAAATGCCTTTTATTTTATTTTTTGATAAGGAAATTAATGATTCGTCACCAGTTCTAGATAAATAATCCTTGAGTTCTAAAATATAAAATAATGACCAGTTAGGAATAAAATTACCATCTGGATATTCACCTGGATAACACATTGGTATCATTCCTTTTGGTAAAGTTTTATATTGTCCCACAAGAGCGTAATTTTCTAAAAAGTTATATTCAACTTTATTATCTCCAAATAATAAAAACTCTGCTTTTGCGCTGAAATAAGAATCACATAACCAACCCGCTCTTTCTCTAGAAGGACAATCGGTTAAAATATCAACTGAATTTTGAACAAACGTAGCTATTCCAGCATCAAAAATCAATTGAATTTTAGGATCAGCAATTTCATAATTAAAAACTGTATTTAAAGGATTTTCATATAATATGAGTGATAAATTATTTACTTTAACTTTACCTTTAGAAACAATCATCCGCAAATACTTCATCGTGTATGGTTCAAATGATATATGTTTATATTTCCCTTTTGCTAATTTATAAGAAATAATATTATGAGTGGTATTTCGATAAAACTTGATATCAATCATATTATTAGAAGAAGCATTAATTTCATCAAAAATAAAATATATATCAGCATCTTCTTTAACTTCAATATCAATTTTTAAAAAACCAGTTTTAGAATTATCTAAACAGTATGTTTTAAAAGTCATTTCATTAAGTAAATCACTACTATTTGTTAATTTATAATCCAATTTAGATATAAAATCATTAGGATTTATTTCCCATTCATATTTTTTAAAAATGCCTAATTCTTCTAAATACATATATCGATCTTCATAACATTTTTTGCTATCATCAATGCTTACTATCCCATCTTCAATCTTTTTAAAAACCAAAGACTCAAACTTTTGATAATCAACATTTCTCGATAAATAATTATAATTATCAAAAACATGACATTTTAATTCTAAAAAAGGAATTTTGTTTAAATAAATATTTTCAAATGGAATGCCACTAGTATAGGATTCTGAGAACACTCTTTGATATGAAAATCTAGTGACTTTTCTTAAACGTGTTTCATTTAAAAAGCACTTAAAATCATCATTATCTCCGGTATATTTAATTACTTTATTGTTTTCGATAATTTCAATTTGAATAAATGGATTAGTATTTAAAACATAATATGTATTGCAATTATAACCAGATAATTCAATAACCAAATGATGATGTCCTTTTAATAAATTATACTCATCAATACGATAAAAATTATGAGCGGCTCTTGCAGGACCATAGCCAATTAAATTGCCATTATCAAATATTCGATAAATGCTATTACCGGTAATATATAATATTCCTTTATCTTTTATTTCAATATCGCTAACAAAGAATAACGAAACATTCATTTCTTTTAAATACGCTAAAGGATAAATAGGTTTGGCTTTTTTAAATGAGGTATAAATCATACAATTTTTCTCCTAAATCATTTAAGATATTGTACTTTATTTTCCAATTCTTTTTCATTAAATAAACAATTGTCATATATAGGCGAATATACTTCTCCCTTAATAATTATTTCATTTTCTACTTTTTCTTCTTTTTTTGATAATAACATGTCTCCAATAAAATTTAATCCATTATCTTGATAACAATTTAAGTTATATTGAATACAAATGGAATCCTTATCATTAATAGTAACTTCAATAAAATTTTTATTATTTAAATAATATTGGTTATTATTTAAAGTTCCTCTTGGAACATAAATATATAATTTACTATTTTTAATTGCTTTATTAACTTTAATATGTATTTTACCACTATCATAAATACGATTATCAATAATAAAATCAAAATCATCATCTTTATAATAAACTGATGTAACAAATGGAATGTAAATAGAATTGCTTTCTTTAATAACCGAGAAATCACATATTTCTTTAAATCCTTCTCCTAAACGCATTGTACAACAAAAGAAAGCCTCATACATAAAAACTTTTAATTTATAATTATCTTCATAAGCACATGTCGAGCATCCTGCTCCACCATTATCACGTTGAAATGTCCGTACAGAATTGACATATATATGATTAAATAGATTTAAATACTTATATTCTCTAGTTTCTAAATATAATTTCTTGGCTATTATTATACTATCGATAATACAGCAAGGTTCTGTCCATGTATTCGGTCGATTAAACCAATTTATGTTAGAATAATCATATGTCATACCACAATCCATATATTTATCAAAAATATTTATCGCATAATCAAGATATTTTCTTTCATTAGTAACCTGATAAAAACGATATATTCCTCTTGCACATGATACTGTTGCATGTGTTTGACATTCTAAATTAACAAAATCAATTGTTAAAAACTTTTCAATAATATGTTCTAAATTTGTTTTTAATTGCGCATCTTTTATTAATTCATAAGCTTCACTCATACCATCCATCATAATAAAAGCGCATCCTATATCTGAAGATAATTTCCATCCTTCATAGATTTCTTCAGTTATATGACCAGCAACACCTCCAAATTCTCGTTTAGAAATTGGATAATGTTCATAAAAAGAAGAAATTGGATTTAAAAAATTCTTTACAATTGATTCTATTTGTTTTAAATATTTTTCATTTTTGGTAATTCTATAATAACCTATAAGACCTCTTATATACCATGAATTACCAGCGACTTGTTGTTCATCAACATAGCTTCCATTAAAAGGATTACCAAAATATGAATATTCGTTTAAATACTCATCAATATGATTGAATATATCTTTAAGTTGTTCTAAAATATCTTCCTTAACACTACTATAACCATCAAAAGCATTATATAAAGATACTAACGCTAAAATAGCTCTTCCTGGAAAATCGCCAGGCCATGTTGAAGATTCTTTAAATATCTCTTCACTTCTATATATAGAATTACTTAATCTTAATCTATTTAATAATATCCTTTGATATAATTCATCACGAACTTGTTTCATATTTTCACCCTTTTGTTGATAAATATAGGGTGAGTGAGAGACCCACCCTATATAATAAATTTTATAAAATAAACTTTAATTAAATTGCTTTTAAAGTTATTGAAATACCTGCTACATAAATTACACCTGTTGCAGAACTACCACCTGAAATATAAAGTGACATGAAATCAACAGAAGCTGAATTAGAAAGTGTAATAACTTCTTCATGGAAACCAGTTGATGTACTCAATTCTTTAAAGTCTGAATCTAAGCGAAGCATCCATTTAATACTTCCATTCCATGATTCAACATAATAAGTGACTTTAATCTCATATGTATGTCCACTTTCAATGATTTTATTTCCTAATTGCTTCCATTCATATGTTGAATCTGATCCATCAATTGTCATTTTATGAGGTGCACTGCCCATTTTTTCATTAGCTATTGCATCAGTGTTATTATCGAATGCAGATAAAGTTAAACCACCTTTAGTGGTATAGCCATTCATACTTGAATCATAATTCCATGTTTGACCAACTTTAAATCCTAAAGCAGTTTGTTGTTCTTCTTCACCTTTAACTGCGGTTAATTCAACTTTTGTATAAGCAATATAAATTGTCGCAGTTGAAGGATTTTCAGGGAAAAAGAAGCAGAAGAAATCAACACTTCTTTCCGCAACCCATGAAATTGTACATTCATGGAAACCAATGCTATTTTCAAGATCTAAGAATACATGATTATCAAAATTAAGCGTAAAACTTCCGGAACATTCTACAACATAATAGACAACGGTTATTGAATAAGTTTGTTCTATTTCTAAAGGTAAAGCAGTTCCTCCTGTTTGATACCATTCATGAGTTGCATTACCAATTGTACTTGTAAGTTTCGTTGGTTTTGTACCCATTTTTTCATTAGCGATTGCATCTTCATAATTATCAAACGCTTCAGTTTTTGTACCATTTTGTGCTGTCTTATCTTCATTTCCCCATTGACGTGATGATTGAGTATAACTTTCACCAACTTTATGTCCTTTTGGGGTTTGATTTTCAGGGATTGGATCAGCATCAGCTAATTTAACATTAATATAAGCAATATAAATTTCAAAATTTGGATTATTTTGACCATAAATATCTAATTGATACCAACCATTTTCAATTGTTCCGGTATATGTTACAACGTACATATTACCATCGTGTTTTGAATCAATAGATAAGGTTGGATTACCACTTTCACCCTTCATAATAAGATGAAATCCATTACCGTTAACTGCATAATACTTCATTTCGATAGTAATTTTCTTACCAACGATCATATTATTTTTAGTTAATCCTGAGAATGAGTGATCATCTGCATTTGTAAGTTTTAATGCATTTTTACCAAAATCAGTATCATTTTTCATTGCGTCTTTTGCAGTTTCATTTTCAACATTGTTTATAACGATGGTCTCACCATTTGTACTTGATGCACCATTATCTACAAAATCCCATCTAAAGCCATTTTCCGCTTGCAATTGTTCCGCGGTAGGAGTAACTTCATTAACTTGAGCACATTCAATGGTTTCAAAAACAAAATTATCAACCGCAATAATCGAATCATTTGTACTTCCGCTTAATTGGAAGAAAATGAAATAAGCGTTACCAGCAGCAGGAATTTTAGTCGCTGGGAAAGAACAAGAGAAACTATTAACTTGATCTTTAGTTTTATTCGTCACAAATTGATTATTTAAGCCATTTGAACCATCCCATGAAAGTCCAAAATAAATATCACTTGGAACAGAATCAGAAAGAACTTTATAGTCGAATGAAACTTTATAAGTGACTGCTTTTTCTCGAACAAAATAATCATTAAAAACTCCTAAGAATAAAGCATTTAAAGCGCTACCGGCAGTTTTATTAAAGTTAATTACTAATGAGTTACCTTGTATTGCATCCGAAGTAGAAGTTAAATATGCTGCATTTTGAGAATCATTTAAAGCTGCATATAAAGGTGATTTTCTACCCTTTTCAAAGTTTTCTTTATAGACACCATAGGTGGTAATTACCGATGGATCACTATAAGAAGAAACATCAAATGATTCTGCAGTTGCTGGCTTAACATCAACTGTTAAATAATCTTCTGCATAACGACCATCATCAGTCTCAACATAATAGCTAATTTCATGTGAACCCGCTATTTTAGCGTTAAAAACATTATTATTAATTGTTCCTGATTCCGCTAAATCTTCAATTTCAATATATGATGATAAATCTTTATTGTCGTAATCTTTTGCACTAACTGTAGGGAGTGTTAAATTTTCACCAGCATTAACAGTTAGAGTTTTATTTCCATCAATAGTTATAGTTGGATCAGGAATTGCTGTAACTGTAATATTAACAGTATCAGTTTTGTTTCCATCATTTGTGGTAACAGTAATCACTGCACTACCAATTTTATTTGCAGTAACAATGTTATCATTTACAGAAGCTACATCACTATCACTTGAAGCAAAACTATAAGTTTTATCTTCAGCATTTTCTGGCAAAATAGAGACAGTTAAGTTTGCCGTTTGACCAATATATAATGTGGTTTTATCGGCATTCAATTCAACACTTTCAACACGGACAACAGCTGGAGTTGTTGAATTTGGTGTTGTAGGAGTTTCGGTAGTTGGAGTATTTGTAGTTAGAGTATTTGTGATTGGATTATCCGTAGTAGGATTATCATTTCCCCCACATCCGACTAAACTACCTAAAGAAAGAATTCCTAATAACACTAATGGAATAATTTTTTTCTTCATTGTTTTTTTCTCCTTTCATTATAAAATAAGCAAACAATTTAAGAAATTTCTATTTAAAGAAGTAACGTGGCATTCGAGCAGACTTTGTTTTATAATCTTCAACAAAGTGAGGAACATTTGCTGCTTGTACTCTCCTTAAACCGCCAGTTCTCTCAGCATCTGCACATACTATCGCCATAGCAATTGGATTTCCTTGTTCAATTGCGTCTTTGAATTCAGAGAATCCACTAAATGGAATTAAAACTTCACCAACATAACCCGTTGAACCCTTAACAATTTTTACCTCTAAAGATGTATTTAAATACTTGCTATTGGTTCTAACCGAAGAGAATGTATAGAATCCATTTTTCTCCCATGAAGGAGCAAACGCCGCTTGAATGACACCGCCTTCTTCTTTATAGATCTGCATATCAGCATTAGGCATATCTACGATAGTTGTCATGAAAATTTCAACACAATCTCCAAGCCAGAAATCATTGATTGTCTTGCAATTAATTTCATTATCGTATATATCAAAGCCTAAATAGATACCTTTGTCATCATAAGTGATCAGTAATGAATTAACAGCAAAATTACTTTGAATTTCACTGACACTTCTTAAAGTACCTTCAGCATCAGAAATACCATCAATGGCAATCGTAGTTGCGCCGATATTCTCCCAATCACTTAGGTCTCCATCAATTGTGATGGAATTAGTAGCCTTAGTAACATTAACATCAGGTCCCGCTTCTTCATTCTTTTGGAACTCAATATTTTTATTACTAGAAGCTAAATTAATATCATTTTGTGATGTCTTGCCTTGTAAAATAAGGCCACTTATATCACGATCTAAGGTGTAATAGTTATAGTTATTTGTTATATCTATGTCTGAACAATTATACATATTGATAATACAGTTAAATGTATCGCCAGATGGTTGTGTTCTACTTGGATTATAGAATAAATTAGCATCGATAGTCGATTCACTAACACCTCTAAGTGAAATCGAAGCATTACCATTGTTAGCAATGTAATTATTCTTAATATTAACATCTTGAATTGTTTCTGAAGGTGCAACATTACCATTATTAGCAATAGCAAAGACAGAAATATCTCCGTATAAAGGTCCAGGTTTAATGTAACAATTATTAATAAACTTATTATTTATCACCGTTGGCGCTAATGGGACTGTTGCTTCATTATATATATCCATCGAGGTCGCAAGTTGTATAGAACCATGACCAACATTCATAAATGTATTGTTAGTAATAACCGGATTAGGAACTTGAACTAATATACCTCTATTACGTTTATTTCGAATAATATTATTTTTAAAAACAAAGCTAGGTGTATCACTTATAAAGGTAACACGGCAACTACCCCATTCACCAACATTTGCCATTCTTTCATTAACTGTAAATTTAAAACCCGAAGAAGTTTGTTCAATGGATTTAATTGTGTAATAGCCTTGTGTTGGATTATGACTTTCAAAAGTATCTTCATCATAAACGGCAATTTTGCTTCCAACACTTGGAAGAGGCACAGATGATGTTATCTTTGAAACTGTCATTTCTTTTGTTTGTCCTCCAACAGCGTTTGTTAATCGATACCAATAACCATGTTTTAGATTTAGTGCATCATCATGAGAATATTCAATTAAAGAATTTTGAATAATCACATCGCCAGACATATAGTTAAAATGCATGGCATCTGCAGTTGCAGTCATTAATTGATTACTATTCTCTTCAAGACATAAACTAAATCTATTAATATAAATATTTCTTGTATCATTTGCGGTAAATCCCATCCCAGAAGCATGATGCATTGTAATATTTTCAATATAAACATTTTCTGAATTACTAATTGTCATTCCAGAAGCATCATATTGGCTAAAACAAACAGCAACATTTGTATTATTTCTTGAACGAGTAATTATTGATTTAAAGAAAACTTTTAAAGTGTACCCGATATTATCATCACCACTAACTTCATATGATGAAACATCATCGACTAAGAAGTTTCCTCCTTCTAATGGCGCTTTAGTATTGTAATCAAACTCAACCCATGAACGGATTGCTTTTTTTAAGCTAACAGCATCATTCAACAAAAAGCCAAATTCTTTATCAACGCTTAAAGTAATACTCTTATTATCAACATCAACTGCGGTTATTTTACCAGTTAAAGATGATGGATTTTCTAATCTAAAAGTCAAACTGTGTAATAATATGTTAGAAGAATTACTGAGATTTAAATAACCTTTCCAATTCATGTCTTTTGTAATCAAATTAATAATTGTATTATTTCCATTAAATGTCACATTATTAAGTCCATTCGCGTTAAATACCTTGCTATCTGTTGCTAATGAACCATCAACATCCATTGTTCCACCAGGAAAAGATATTTTAATATATTCATCTTCATTTTTTGTATAATCCTTAGCCATATTAATCGCTGTTTGGATTCGATAATAATCGTTTATTTCTAGAGCATCGCTATAATAAGTTTTAACTTGATCAATGGTTATCTTAGAAACATCGATGTTATATACATAATTTCTTCCTTCATCAACTTGATATAATTCTTTAATCTGTGCTTCATCTACACCAACTTCAGAAGGAGAAGCTAAGCCATAATCTTCTTGTCCAGATAAGCCAGAAAGCTTATAAGGAGTTGATGATAAATTAGTTACAAAATCATCGATACCTAAATAACCATATTCACTATTTTCAATAACTTTAATATCGACACTACTAGTCTTATTTCCATCTGCGGTCGTAACAGTAACTGTAACATCGCCAACTTTAACACCAGTTAATACGCCATCGTTAGAAACAGTTGCACAATCATTTGAAACTGTATATGTTACATTTTTATTAGTGGCATTACTTGGTGAAATCGTTGTGGTTAATGTTAATGTTTGGCTAACCTTAACAAAATTTTGTGATGTCATAAGTAATACTGATTCAACACTAACAATATCAGAAGTTGTTGTCATTGATGAATTTTGATTATTATTTCCACACGAAATTCCACTAAAACCTAAAATAGCTACAAGCGCTACAAGGGAAAAAGCTTTATACTTTAGTGATTTATTCATACATTCTCTCCTTTACTTAAATTATTCTTAGTTGTTAATTCATTACATTCACTGTATTCATAAAAAGTTATATCCTTTGAATATGGAGAATAAAGAACATTATCTTCAAAATATATTTCTTTTGATTTTTGCATCAAGACTTTAATTTGGTTATTCTTGCTAGGATAATAAAATAAATTATGATGAATATTGGTATTCCCGTTTGCCAATAACCAAATTGCCTTGCCCTTAGTGTTATAAAATAAATTATTATTTATTTCGATATTTCTAATAGTATCCTCTATAGAACTACCAGTTCCTTTTGATCCATATGCAAAGACACTAATGTCATCAGAATTAGAAATAAACTTACAATTTTCAATTTTTATATCCTGTGGCACAATCGCTTCTCTAAATGTATCAGTTACCGAAAGAACTTGAATTGCTCCCATTACAACATTTTGGAAAGTACAATTTACGATTTGTGATTTCCTAGATTGCAATAATATTCCACGATTTCTTTTATTTCTAATTATGCAATTGTTTAAATTCAATTCAGTAACTTTTGTCGCATTACCAACGTTATAACCTTCAATCTTTCGATTAGGTCTTTTATCAACAGTAAAGACATATGAAGTACCGTTTTTAACTAGCTCTTTAATTGTATATGAATCAATAAATTCCATATTTTCCGGATTATATACATCTATTGTATCGCCAACATCAAATGGTATCGTACATTCAGTCTGTGTTTGTTGAATGCTAATTTCTTTAGCAGCGGCATTTATACTTACTATTTTTGTATAAAAAGTCTTAATATTTAATGCATCATCATGGCTTCCTTCTAATAAGCAGTTTGTGATATTTAAAGGTCCTTCTAGAGCGATTGTGTGAATTATATCCGCGGTACATGTCATGATTCTTAAAGAACCTTCTTTAGTTCTAAAATTAGTTCTATTTAAATTAAAATTACTACCTCGATCCACTCTAAAGCCCATTCCTCCTGCCACATAAACATTCACATTTTCAAAGTAAACATCGTTACAATCTAAAAAGTAAAATCCATAATTTTCATACATGGTATAGGCAAAAGAAACTTTTTTACCAATCGTCGGTGTTTTATAACTACAATATGGGAATTTATGATTTAAAGTAATATCCAATTCACGTGATTCATGACGATAATTAATTCCTAAAATACCTTTATTTGAAGCACTTGTTGGTGAATTATAAAACAAATTCGCGTTAGTATCTGGAACATATCCTCCGGTATTTTCATCAAAATAACATTCCATATATGAGCAAGATGAACCCGCATAGTTTTGATATATACTTTTATTAAGGTCAAATTCATCAGGAATTGATAATGTAACTATTGTTTGATTCTCTTCTTCATTTATTGCCTTAATCGTTCCAGAAATTGTTGGAGAATTAATCATATCAAAATCAATATTATAGATATTAACATTTTTTGATATTGATGCCTTAAAATAGGTGCCCCAACCTGAAAATGCAAATAATGTTTCTTCTTCTCCGACTAAATATAGATTTTCAATTCCTGTAACATCTATTGATGCGGAAAATGGATAAGTACCATTCGTAAATTTAATTATTTTATTACCTTCAATGGATTTAATATTCGATAATAATATAGATAAATTACCAGCATTATTTTCTCCTGTTATAGAAATTCCATAATCTTCCGCTAAAAAGATGGTTCCTTCATTTGGTGCTTTAAATTTAACTTCGTTTTCAAACATATCTTTATCTACTCCTACATCCTTTGAAGACGATAAACCCATTTCATCATTAGAGGTCATATTATAACTATAGGTAGAGGTAATTCTTTCAAGAAATTCATTGTTATCAACATAATTGTTGTTATCAATTGAAGAAGTTGAATTTAAAGAAGAATTATCAATAACCGATGATGTAGTTGATGAAGGTGTGGTTTCACTTCTAGACGGTTGTAAACTTGTTGTCAAATTATTATTATCAACACAACCTCCAATAAAGAGACTAATATTTAAAGCAATAATAAGTAATTTTTTATTATTCACTATTCAATCACCTACTTTGATAAATACCTATTAAGCGCATCGTTATAGCACTTCAATAAGTTATCCGCTCCATATCCTTTTAAGTCACTTAATAATTTTTGATAACTGCTATCATCATAAGGATCTTTACCATCTCCTCTAATATAACTAGCTTCTAAATATTTCAATTGAGGATCTAAAGTTGCCTTAATTGTTGTGATTTTTTCATATTCATCAGAATTCATTTTTATTTCTCCTGGTTCAGGATTTTTTAAATATGGACGATATATTTCTGACATTTCATTTAATTTTTTAATAATATCATCGTTCATTTTTCCAACGAAATCATTGCACCAATACAAAGCGGATGCACTACCAACATTTGGGGTAATTGTCGCTCGATATTGTTCTTGATTTCCCGTCCATGAAGATGGAACGATAAATGACCAAGAAGTCTTTGTGTCATCATCCCAATTCCAGTTTTCGCCTTCAACACCATAAGAAATTAATTGTGTGCCTAATTCGCTATACATGATATCAATTAAGCGTGCAACTTCTCTTACATAAGGAGTTGATGTTGGAATACAGGCACCATCCGCTCTAAAATGACCAAATCCCCAATGTAAAGGTGTACCCGTATAATATTCTGATGTTAATGGTCCAATTGTGACATAATCAGATTCATACTCATAACCAACTGTCAAATATGCAGCGGCTGAAACAAAACTTCCTAAACGATTTTGCACACCTTCAGTAGCCATTTGACTATCGGTTGTGATAGAAAATGTACTTTGATGAAGTATTTTTTCGCCCCAAATTTTATTCATGAACTTTAAATAATTACGATATGCTTCTGTATATGGAACATAAGTAAAGCTTTGACCATTCGCTTCAATTTCCGCACTTGAAGAAACATAACCGTAACTTGCTAAAACAAAATTTCTTAAGTATTCTAATGATTTAGAAGTAACAGGTATTTCATCATCTACTTGTCCGTTATCATTTGCGTCTATTTCTTTAAACGCTTTTAAAACAGTATAATATTGTTCAATCGTCTTAATTTCCGATGCATTTGGAAGAAGTTTACCTTGATAACCTCCATAGTTTTCATTAATGTTATCAATCCACTTTTGATTGATAAACATTTTATAAGTTAAGTCACGGGCAACATCACTAACAGACAAAGTTGAATACATTTTTCCATCGCTTAATGTCGCAACTTCTCGTGCATTTTCCTTATTAATATCAACGCCAAAATTTGTATCTAAGCCTTTTTTATAATTTGGCATATAATTATCAATTAAATTACCTGCATTTATTGTTTCACCACCGGCTTTAAATGAATAATTATCATCATTAAATGGTACATATGCATTAAAACCTTTTTCCATATATTGAACCTGTTCAGAAATTGAATTATTAAATAAGAATAAATCAGGTTTATTTCCACTTCCTTGCCAAACATTAGCTCTAGCATTTGTATATGCACTTGTATCAGGAGTGGTAAATTCAAATTTTAATCCAGTAATTTCTGATAAATACTTAAACATTGTTAAATCTTTATATTCTGGATTACCCGCACTATGAGGAGCAAAAATATGAATCGTTACCGGATCTTTTACAATTCGATAAGGATTATCTTCAGTTCCGTTTGGAAGAAAGTTATTAGGATCATAACTAACTCCTCCGCCACCGCAACCCGCTAAAACTCCTAGGCAAATTGCTAATAAAGGTATTTTTGTAATTGTTTTTTTATTCATTTTCATATCCTCCTTTAACCTTTTATTCCACCAATAGTGACACCTTTTTCAAAATACTTTTGGAAGAATGGATAAATAATCAAAAGTGGTAATGATGATACTACAATCGTTACATATTTTAATTGTTCACCCGCACTGACATCAGTACCTCCACCTAAAGATGCTTCATTTGAAATTAAAATGTCGTTTAATATATTTTGAAGTGGCATTAATGACTCATCGTTAACATACATAAGTGCATTAAAATAAGAATTCCAATATCCAACTACTGCATATAAAATCATGACAGCAATAATTGGACGGCATAAAGGCAAAACAATTCTTGTAAAAATAAGAACATCACCGCAACCATCTATCATCGCCGCTTCTTGAACTTCAGTCGAAATTGATGTTTCAATATATGTTCGTATAACAATGATATTAAAAACAGAAATAACTCCTGGAAGAATAATTGCCCACATGGTGTTATCAATATGAAGTCCTTGTATCAATAAATATGTAGGTATCATTCCTCCACTGACAAACATTGTTAAAACTAAAAACAAATTGATAGCTTTTCGACCTTTAAAATCTTTTCTTGCTAAAGGATAAGCACATAATACTTGGCAAACAACTTGAATTATTGTTCCAATAAATGTATATATGAGTGAATTTTTAAATCCTCTCCATATTTTTGAATCTTGCAAAACAGTTTTATAACCTTCAACACTAAAATCAACAGGAAATAATCCTACCTTACCCGCTAAAACGGCATCAGCAGATGAGAAAGAACTTGCTAAAACATTTAATAATGGTAATAAGAAACAAAATGCAATAAGTCCAACTATTATCATGACAATAATGTCAAATACTTTATCTCTTCCCGTACTTTTACGATTCATGAATATCCCTCCTACCACAATGAGTTATCAGAAACTTTCTTTGAAACAAAGTTTGCGAGAACTAAAATAATAATATTTACAAGTGAATTAAATAAACCAATTGCAGTTGCATATGAAAAGCGAGGTGTACCACCATAATCAGGAAATGATACACGATATACATAAGTTGATATAATTTCTGAAGATGATAAATTCGTTGATAATTGCATCAAATGCACTTTTTCAAATCCAACGCTTAATATATTACCTACAGACATAATGAACATAATAACTGCGAGAGGAATAATTTGTGGTAAATTAACTGAAATAATTCTTCTTATTCTTCCTGCACCATCAATAATTGCGGCATCATGCAAATTCGGATCAACATTAGCTAAACTACCCATATAAACAATCGACCACCAACCTAAGCCTTGCCATAATCCAGATACTACATAAATCATGCAAAAATAATCTGGGTCTTCCATTAAATTTGTTGCATCAAATCCAAAAAAAGCAAATATTTTAGTAAAGATACCGCTGTCGACTTTAAAAAATGTATAAAGCATACCAACTAAAACAGAAATTGAAATAAAATATGGGGCATACATTATTGTTTGAACAACACGTTTATACTTTTTATTTTTTACTTCGTTTAACAACAAAGCAAAAATAATCGGACACAAAGAATTAAAGAAAATTGATGCCAATGATAAAACTAAAGTATTTTTAACAATCGTCCAAAAATTAGGTAAAGTTAAAAAAGTATAAAAATGATTGAATCCACCCATTGAAGTCCATGGAGAATCAAATATTCCTTGAAATGAATTGTAATCTTTGAAGGCAATAACTAATCCCCCAATTGGAAGATAATGAAAAATAAAAATATATAAAACAGTTGGAATAGTCATTATAAAAAGTGCTAATCCAATTTTTGAATACCATTTTCGATTTGTTGGAGTTCTTGAAATAGTTTCAATTGCTTGCCTAGATATTTTTCGTTCCATATTCTCACCTCGATACATGAAAGCGATTTCATTTACATATAAATTTTACAATAGCTTTCCTATATAATTAAATTGAATTTTTTATCTTAAATATATATTTTTTTTACTTTTTCCATCTTATGGTAATAATTATTTAAATAATTAAGGATTTTAAAACTGTAATAAAATATATTTTTTTGATTTTATATTGATAAATGTTATAATCAATTAAAAAGAATTGAAGGTGATTATATGTCAGTACAAAGATTATATGAAAAAACATTATTCTTCAGAAATATTTATGATGATTTCAACCTAGATTTAAGTCCATCGATTATTGGATGGGAAACATGTGTAAAAAACAAACCAGCGATTACATCTAATAAATCATCTTACCTAATCCACTTTGTCATTAATGGTGAAGGAACTGTAATATATAAAAATAATCAAAAAATGAAAGTTCATGAAGGCGAATGCTTTTTAATTGAACCTCATAGCAATGTTATATATCAACCAGATATTAAAAATCCTTGGTCATATTTTTGGATAGAAATTAATGGAGATTTAATTAAGAAAATTTGTTCAATGATTTCATTTAAAGAAAATAATTATGTTCTTGAAATCGAAAAAATGGATCAAATAGTTCAATGTTTTGAAGATATTTTTAATGAAGACTATTATTCTATAAATCAAAATGGAGAAACGCTTCGTGTCGAAAGTATTATTTACCAAATACTATCGATAATTATCAGTGAATATTCCGCAAGTAATGAAAATAAAACTTCATCAAAAAAGGAACAACAAATAAAAAAAATTATCGAATACATTAATAACAACTATACTTCTAGCGATTTAACAATTAAAAAAATAGCCGATGCTTTCTTTTTTAATCAAGCTTATCTAACAAGAATTTTTAAAGAAAGCACCGGAATTTCTCCAATGAAATATATTATTGTTTTACGAATGAGACGCGCAGTTGAACTTTTAGAAAAAAGAACCTTTTCTATATCGCAAATTGCATATGCCTTAGGATATAAAAATCAGTTTTATTTTTCAAAAGAATTTAAACGATTTTTTGGTATTCAACCTTCAAAATATATTTCAAATACCAAATAGTTTAAATAAAATTTTAATCATCTTGTTTATTTAGTGATTTTCTTTCTGTATTATTGAAAGAAGATGAATCAAAATATGCAGTTTCTGTAGTTTCTTTTTCTTCTCTTGTAATATTTTCTATATCTACTGACATATCGACATGATAATTCATATCAATAGCAATTGTATCACATACATAATCATGGATTGCTTTATTGCTTTTATTTATCGCTAAGACTATTAGTGAAATCAATGCTCCAAACATTGCAATAATCATAAATGAAAATGGTGAAAAACCAAATCCATTTATTTCAAATAATGGATACATCCATCCTGCATTATTACCTCCACTTAAAAAGCAAGATACTATACATGTACTATAAAATAAAAAGAACGAAAAAACATTTCTTAATATTTTTTGATATGGTAAAGTAGTATATCCTTTTGAATCAACAACTTTGATTTTAAATAATTTCTTTCCAAGCGTTTGCATATCTTTAAAAATTATTTGTGGAACTATATACGATACAAAAAATGCAATTAAATAAGAAATAAATGTACCCATATCAACAATATATGCTAATTTTTGATAATTACTTTTATAAATTGAATAATATTCATTAAATCTATGCGAATTAATTAATTGATTAACTTCAATATCCCATAGATTTTTAAAATTCGTAGCTAATAAATTATAATTTGTTAAGCCTGTTTGATAAGAATTATTTTCAAAAAGATATATATATAAATCCACTGCATACTCACCTTTTAAATATGGTAATTCATAATTCTCGTAGTCAAAAATCCACATACTACTATCAACTGATGAATCTTTATAAGCCTTATAAAAATAAGCTTTTAATGAAAATGAACCTACATCTACAACATCATTTTCATATCCATTATAATCATTATATTTACTAACATAATTGTCATAAAAAAAAGCTAATTGGTCTGTTTCATAACTTGCTAGTGGTAAATTCTTCGGATTTTTAATATCAATTTGACTAGCATTAAAAGCGGAAGAATCAACAAAATAACTATACAGAATATGCATTAAAGCGTATTCCTCAATTATTTCATCAAGGCTACGTGGATGATTATATTTATTATCATCATTATCAACAAACTGATATATATGCGCTTCTTCTTCAATTTTATAGCATTCTATCATTGCGTTATTCAAAGTATTATATTTATTCTTATATGAAGAAGTTGAGCCAATAACAGACATGGTTAACAACATTAAAATAAATGAAATAATAGCAATGATTACTCCGTCAACTAAAAATGAAAATATTCTTGAAGAAGAACTTGCTATAACATCATCTTTATATGGTCTTAAAAAATCATCTTTACGCATATTACTTTCCTCTCTATATAAAGAATAGCAATTCCTTTATAAAATTGCTATTCAATATATTCTTATAAATTAATTTATGAGCTTTTCGGTAATTGAATCAAACAAATGAACTTTGCTTAAGTCAAATACTAAAGATAAAATATCACCACTATGAACAAGAGTTTTAGCGTGTATTTTTGAAGTGATTTCACTACCCTCAAATTTTGTATGAACATAATATTCATGTCCTAAAAGTTCTGCAACCGATACTTCTAAAGAAAATGGATCACTAATTTCTTCTTCTGTTAAGACTCGATTTGATTGATAAATATCCTCAGGCCTAATACCAAACACCATTTCAATCGGTTCATTTAAATTGATATTATTAAGCTTTTCTAAAGCATTAACTAAATATACACGTCTTGAATTTGATTCTTCACATAGTCTTAATTCATCAGTTAAATGATTCTTTTGTGCTATAAGTTTTTGATTGTCTGGATTTTCTGATAATGCTTTTTCAACTTGTTCAATAGTTTTTAATAAATCAAGTTTTTCAACAAACTTTAATTCTAAATCCGCAAGTTCTTCTTTAACATTTTCTAGTTCGTTGCAATAGAACTTATTAACTGCATCTTTAAATTCATCTGGTAATTTAATAGTTTTTCCTTCTTTAAAAGTTACTAAACCATTATGATATGTAACTTTTAATAAATTCATTGCCGGAGATCCAATAAAAGTAGCCACAAACATATTTGCAGGATGATTATATACCTCGATTGGTGTTCCAATTTGTTGAATATATCCTTTATTCATAACCACAATTCTAGAAGCCATAGTCATCGCTTCAGTTTGATCGTGAGTGACATAAATTGTTGTTGCCCCTAATGCTTCATGCAATTTAATGATTTCACTTCTCATTTCTGCTCGTAATTTCGCATCTAAGTTACTTAATGGTTCATCCATTAAAAACACTTTTGCATTTTTGACAATTGCTCTTCCTAAAGCAACTCGTTGACATTGACCTCCAGAAAGTGCTTTTGGTTTTCGATCAAGATACTCACTAATTTGTAGTATTTGCGCTGCATTTTGAACTCGCTTATATATTTCGCTTTTTGGAAGATGCATTGGTTTATATATTTCTACAGGAGTAACTTTTAAATATGCGATTTTTTCTTCTAATTCTTCAATATCTTTTTTAATTAAAGAAATGTCTTCTTTATCATCTGGATCTTTTAGATAATCCTTTAAATTCTTTAATTGTTTTTCGAGTTTTCTTATGACGCTTTTATTAATTCCTAAAATCGGATTTCCTTCTTTATCAACAACAAGAGTTGGAACTTTTCTAATTTTTAAACCAAATGACATATTTCCCGCAACATTCATATGTGGATATAATGCATAGCTTTGAAATACCATAGCTATATCACGATCTTTTGGATGAAGTTCATTTGCAAATACACCATCGATAAATAAATCACCTGAGGTAATGTCTTCTAGACCCGCGATCATTCTTAATGTTGTCGATTTACCACATCCAGAAGGACCAACAAAAACAACAAATTCCTTCTTTTGAATATCTAAATTAAAATCAAAAACAGCTTGAACTTTGTTATCGTAAATTTTATTAATGTTTCTTAAAGATATATATGCTCCTGCAGGTGCTCTTTTAATCTTTTTTAAATTCTTTTTTTGATATTGCAAATGTGCATTTAGAATTCTCGTTCTTTGCGCTAAGACTTGTTTATCACGGCGTTTTTTTTCACGCATTTGTTTTTTCTTTAATTCTTTATCCGCTTTTATTTCTTTATATTGTGCCATAACAAATACCCTCCTTTAAAAAAAGTAATCGCCTACATTTATAATACAATATTAATTAAACGATAATTAACTTATTGATATAAAAAGTAATAAATAAATTGATAAAAGTCAAAAAAATATATATTTTAATCAATAATACCTTTTCGATAATCAATATTAAATGCATTTGCAAGTTCAATTAGATTTTCGTTAGAAATTGATTGATAAATCTTTTTATCACAAATTTTCACATATATTTCTGCAGCTTTTTCAATAGTTTCAATAAGACCAAAAACTTCATCTAAAGTTTTTCCTGTACAAAAAATACCATGTTGTGCCCAAACAACTGAACGATATTCTTTCATTTTATTAGCGGTTGCAATTCCAATTTCTTCTCCACCACATAAAATCCATGGTAGCACTGCAACACCTTCAGGAAAAACTACGATTGATTCAGTTTGCATTTTCCATAAATCTTCAGTCCAATGATTAGAATCAAGATCATGTATATGACTCATACAAATAACATTTGTTGGATGACAATGAATAACCAATCGATGTTCTTTATCAACTTTCAATCTTTCAATATGACATTTAAGATGAGTTGGCGCTTCTGAAGTTGGTCTCCCCCCATCAGCAAATCCCCATACTAAACCTAATGTATTCTTATCTAATACTTTAAGAATTCCCAAATTATTAATTGGATCTTTTAAACAATTTTTGAAATATTTACCCGTTCCAGTAAATATAAAATATGTCCCAACAAGTTCATCCATATTAAAATCATAATGAAATGTTTTTATGATTCTATTTGGATCACATATTTGGGAAATCTCATTTTCAAAAACAATATACGAAAGATTCCCACCATTTCTTTCATCCCAATTATGTTTATACAATAAATCTAATATTTCCGTAACCTCATTTATAACACTCATTTTATTTACCTCTCTTAACTAATATGCATTTTTCATATTCTTTAACTTTTTCATACCAAGAAAATTCATCTAAACATCCTTGTTTTTTTAAGTATTCATTCCAAACTTCCTGCCATGGTAATGTTTTAAATTCTTCCTGAAGCGCTAAAACAAGTGTATGATCACCATTATCTTGTGCTTCCTTTAATAAATTCCATGGTGTTAATAATGCTTTTAAAATAGCTTTTTGCATATTTCGACTACCTATTACTAAAGCAGCAACCCTATTAATAGAACCATCAAAATAATCTAATCCTATATATGTTTTATCTAATCCATTGCATTTAACCAACTCATCAGCTACATCTTGCAAATCATCATTTAATTTTAAAACATGATCACTATCCCATCTAACAGGGCGAGAAACATGTAAGGCTAAACGCTTATTGAACAACAACATCGAGGAAATTTTATCAGCAACATTTTCTGTAGGATGAAAATGTCCAGTATCCAACAAGCATAGAATACCTTTGCTCATGGCATAGTTTAAATAAAATTCATGCGAACCAACAGTATAAGATTCTACTCCAATTCCAAATACCTTCGATTCAACGGACACATCAATCTTCTTTTTGTCATATTTATAAGATAATATTTCATCCAATGATTCTTTTAAACGGATTCTAGGTCCTAATCTATCTGAAGGAACTTCTTTTAATCCATCGGGTATCCAAATATTACAAAGTGATTTTTGTTTTAGTTCTGTAGCAAAATATTCACTGATTTTTAAAGAATTAATACAATGTTCAATCCAATATTCACGAATCGACTTATCTGGTGAAGATAGTGATAATCCATCTTTTAACATTGGTGAAGAAAAAATAGTCGGATTAAAATCTAGACCCAAATTTCTTGCTTTAGCATATTCTACCCATGGGCGAAATTGTTCTGCGCCGATATCTTTACGGTCAACAATATCGTTTGCTTGATAACAAGCGTGCAAATTAATCTTTTTTAATCCAGGAATATGTTTTAATGCTTCATCTAAATCATCTATAAGCTCATTAAAGTTTCTTGCTTTTCCAGGATAATCACCTGTCGATTGAATTCCACCTGTTAACGCTCCTGAATTTTCAAAGCCATTTACATCATCTAATTGCCAACAATGAATACTAATCTTAACTTTAGATAACTTTTCTAATGCTTTATGAACATCAATTCCGTATTTTTTATATAAATCTACAACATTTTTTTTCATTTTTTATACCTCCATAACATCAAAAGATTTTTTTATTAAATTACGACCACATTCAATGTTTTTTATTTCTTTATTTACTATCATTTGAAGGATTATATTTCCAATTGCGGTCGCTTCTGTAGGTCCAAAATATACTTTTATCCCTGTATATTGTTTAGTTAATTCATTTAAATATAAATCTTGAGAACCTCCACCAACAATATATAATTCTTGATATTTTTTCTTTGTCATATATTCAATTTCCGCGATTGTTTTTTTATATTCATTTGCTAATGAATGATATACACAATTTATAACATCTGCAAGTTTTAAGGCATCCATTTTAAAGCATGATCTTATGGCATCAATCATCGATGGAGGCGATAAAAATTTTTCCTCATTTACATCGACAATTTTTGTAAAATTAGATGTTTTCGCCAATTCGATAATTTCAGGAAAGTCCACTTTTCTTTGATATATTACATTTATTTCTTTTCTTATATTTTGAAGCATCCATAATCCCATTATATTCTTCAAATATCGATATGTATTATTTACGCCACCTTCGTTTGTAAAATTATGGTGTTGACTTTCTAATGATAAAATTGGCGTTTGTAATTCTACGCCCATTAATGACCATGTTCCTGAACTTAAATATATTTGTTCATTATTACAAGGGTACGCTAAAACAGCACTTGCGGTATCATGTGAGCCTATTAAAATAACATTTGCCGTAAATCCAATTTCTTTTATCATTTCTTCAGAAAGTGATCCTAATTGTGTGCCAGGTTCAACAATATTGGTAAATAAGTTTGTTGGAAATCCTAATTTATTAATTATTTCATAATTCCAATTTCTTTTATTTGCATCTATCAAACCTGTCGTCGAAGCGTTTGTGTATTCATGTCTTTTTATTCCCGTTAATTTAAAACTTAAATACTCAGGAATCATTAAAAAATCAATTGCGTTATCTAATCTACCCTTTTTTAAATCATCATATAATTGATATATCGTATTAAACTTTTGTTTTTGAATTCCTGTTAATTGATAAAGTTTTGAAAAAGGGACTTTTGCTTCTACTTGACGAATAATATCATCAGTTCGATTATCGCGATATGCATAAACTGGCATGATTTCCTTATTATTTTTATCTAGTAAAACATAATCTACTCCCCAAGTATCTATACCAATTGTAATTGGAATTTTATTGATTTCTTTACATTTTTTTATTCCATTCAAAACTTCAAAATATAAATGTTCGATATCCCAAGTTAAATGACCATCTATAGTATTTGTTTTATTCTCAAAACGATATATTTCTTCAGTTACAAGAATATTATTTTTTATATATCCTAAGATATGTCTTCCACTTGAGGCACCTATATCGATTGCTAAATAATAATTCATTATTATCACATCCCGCATTTATATTAAACTAAGTTAATATGCAAAAAATACAATAATATTGCAATTTTATTTAACTATATTGCAAAGCATACTTAAAAAAACGACAACCTTTAAAGGGTTATCGCTTAATTAAGATATAACAATACAATCAATACTATCGATTGTTTTAAAATTAAATGTTGTTTTTCCAATTGTTCTTAAGGAATATGCAAAACCAGCATTATCTTTATTTCCAATTAAAGCATTAACTGCTGTTTCTCCAATTTTTAAATTTAATTCTTCTATGGTTCCAATCTTAACAATTTTATCAATTGTATTAAATAAATCCTCTGTTTCTTCATTAGATAATAAATTAAGCTTTAAATCAACGTGAGCCAAATTATATTCCATTTCATTATTAGTTTTTGTTATTTTTACTGTAGAAGAAACATATAAATTATCTGGTATATACTTTTTAATTAAATTAAGTGGGAATTTGTTCATTTCTTCTTTAATGGATGTCATCCCTAATTTAACAACAACGTTAAAATCTGTTTTATATTCATCTATGATAATAAAATCAACTTGAACAATAGAAGCAGAAACTTCTTTATCTTCTAATTTTAATTTACCACCAGTTTGTTCATTAAATACCATTTGTGATAAAACTCCAGCTTCTTTTTCACTCATAGAAACATCTTCTTTAATTAATGTTCCTAATGATTCAAGAATAGAAAGATCAATATAATAATCGTTATCCGATTCACCTTCTTTATTAAGAATTAATCCTGAATAATTTTCATCTAACCTTGTTTTTAATTTCTTATAGTCTTCTTCATTAAAAGCGTTAGGACAAAGTTCATTTTCATCAACATCCTTACTTAATATTCTTAATTCTTTAATCGTATTAAATAAATCAATATCATAAGTTGTCCTTACATAAATATAACCTCCAATTACCCCTAATGCGATAATTGAAATTAAACATATTACACAAATAATTATTTTTTTAATAAATCTTATCATAAATTAGTAACCCTACTAGTACTATATAATCATCTTTTATATGTACTTATCCTTTCCTTTCAAGAAGTTACTTAAATTATATGACTTGAAATTGAGAATGTCACTATTATTTTTTTTAGAATAACCTTCAATTAAAAGGTTTTGATTACAAATTATAATATTTTCAAATATTAAATTGTCGAATAAACAATATTATTTTTCTAAGTCAATTAATATTGTCCTTAAAATATGATCCAATATCATTAAACCGTCTTCTGAGCAATATATATAATTTTCATTTTCCATAACTAAATTATCGTTTTTAAATACTTTTAAAGATTTTGACAATTTATTCAAGCTTTCTATCCCATAACGAGAAATAAATATACTTTTATTAATTCCTTTTTTTGTTCTTAATCGAAGAATAATCTCATAAATCATTTTATCATATAAGGATACTTTTTCTCTTGAAACAATTGTTTTGCCATCAATGTAGGAAGTAATGCTTTTCGTATTTGCGTATCTTATATTATTTAAATAGCCTTCCGCTCCTAAACCAACACCAATATATTCATCATTATTCCAATAAACTTGATTATGTTTTGATTCAAAACCTTTAAGCGCAAAATTTGAAACCTCATAATGTTCATATCCATGTTTTATCATAAAATCTAGGATTAAATCATAATATTCACGCGAACTATCTTCATCTTGTTCAGGATAATTATCAATTCCAAATAAGGTATTTTGATGAACGGTTAAAGAATAAATAGATAAATGAGGAATATTTAGCGATATAAAAGTTTTTAAATCATCTAATAACATTTCCTTGGTTTGTTCTTTAAATCCATAAATTAAATCAATATTTATGTTTTCAAATCCTAAATCTTTCGCTATTTTAATCTTCTTAAATATTTGTTCTTTATTATGATGGCGATTCATTAAAGAAAGTAATTCATCATTAAAAGACTGAACTCCAAAGCTCAAACGATTCACTCCAAATTTTTTTAAAATAATTAATTTTTCTTTAGTAATATTTTCAATATTGCATTCAAAAGTAAATTCACCTTCATCTTGTAACTTAGAGCTAGTCACTTCAAGTAATCTAACTAATTCTTTTTCATTTAAAGAAGAAGGTGTTCCTCCACCTATATATATAGTTGGACAATCTTCAATATCATATGAATCTATTTCTTTAATTAATGCATCTAAAAAAGCGCCTACGAAGTGATTATCATAAATTAATTTAGGAAAATCACAGTATGCGCATAAATGAGTACAAAAGGGAATATGAACATATAAAGATTTATTAATTATCTTGGTCATCTTTTTTTACTTCAACATTTTCTTTTTCCATTGGAACAAGAATTCTTTTTAATTCTTCTTCAGCGATTGCAACTTCATCTTTCTTTTCTTCGTTTTTATCAACACGTAATCCTGGAATATATTTATAGCATAAAAACGCGACAAAAGCGATACCACCAAAAGCTAAAAGCATCCATAAAACATCAAATATTCCATTTAAAATAATTGTATTAATCATAATGTCCTCCTATTTCCGGGCTACCGGAGTATAAATAAATTTATTATTCAGTTTTTCCTTTCGATAAAAACCTAATTCCACAAGATTATCCATTGATGTTCTTGCGGTTTCATAAGCACATCCTAAGAGCCTTTTATACTGCGCAATTGTATAATACTTTCCAATTGTACAATGGCGAGCATAAAAATAAGCTTGTCCTCTTTTAAGGGTTGGATATATTTCCACTAAATGCTCTTCAATTTTAACCGCATCTCGTTCTTCTAATCCAATCGGAAGCGTTGGTAAAGCAACACTTACTTCAAAATCAATTTGTCCTGCTGCTTCTTCACTAACTGGTCCATTTAAATCTTTAACAATATTTTCTCTAGGTGTATATTTTGTATGAACTTCTACACTTGGATTAGAATCATAATATTCATTTCTAATCGATGTTACATTAACATTTTGTAGTAAATCTAGAAGTTCATTTGCAATTGTTTCCCCTAAATCAAGAAAATAAGTTAATAGATAAGTTAAGTCATTAGTTTTCTTAACTTCATTAATAATTTTATTAACCTGTTCTTCATTATCGGATAGTATTTGCTCAAAATCTAAAACTGCGGCAACTTCATCAAAATCATTATGACCTAAAATCGATTTAAGCAATAAAACACCAATTTCCTCAGAAAAGAAATCAAAAGGTTTAACTTGATAGATGAAAAAATATGTTGCAACAGCTTTAACAAAAGGAACATCTTCATCATGAACGATATAATCAAATAAATTATTCATCATTGAAGATATTCTTTCGCTAGGCGCGGAGTTATATATTCTTCCAATAATCATTTTTGATGAATTATCTTGAAATTCATTAGTTCGATAAATTGTTTCATCATTATTATCTTCTAATAATATTTGATATAATTTTCGAATGTAAGTTTCATCTATTGGGTCAACATAATGATCACGAACATACTCTAAAGCTTCATAATATTTAATAAGCAAAATCGCATCTGGCGCAATTGTGGATACATCATGTCGAATAATCGATTGTAAGAATGGTTCATCAACACTTAAGTTATACTTTTTAGCCACCCAATATAAAATTCTAATATAATGGTCTTCTGTAAGCTTTTTAGCTTCTTCAGAATCAGTACTTTTCGCATATTTTAAAATAAATTTATTAAATTTTCTTTCTAATGCAATAAGTCTATTACCAATTGTTGGTGTTAAAGTAACAAGATATGGTGACTTTTCAATATTTCTTAAAGATAAACGCCGATAAAAAGTAGAACGATATTGTAAAATACGATTCCATATATCATCCACCATTGATATTCCTAACGCTTTAGATACTTCTTGCTTTGTTGCATATGTATAATCGGAAAACCTAATACATAATTCCTCATTTGCCATGAAGTTTCACCTCAGTAGTATTCTATCACATTAAAAAAATATTGACTAGATGCTATACTAAAAAAATACTAATTTTTTACTAACAAAATTCGACAAAAAAAGTAATAATTTTCACAGAATGTCACTATTTTATCGAATACGCTTCTTAATTATGATTTTTATAATGGACATTTTTTATCATCAGATTAGTCCATCACTACTTTCATAATACTTATATTCAATATCATCTAGTCAAATTAAATAACATAACTAAAACGAATGATAACATGAGAATATTAAGTAAAGCTGAGTCTCATGGTCATAATATTATCATCGATAGATAATTTCTTATCTAACATAGCCATATATTACAACTAGAATACATGATGAATTTGCAATTTCTACTATTTCAAGTATATTTTTCGCATAATAATTAACAGTTATTTTATTTCTTATTATTCAAACCTCTTTTGTCAATTTCAAATTATCATAAGTTAAAATCTTATGTTAATTTTTTATACTTTTATACACTTTCAATTAATGTGTACAAATTAAAACATTATTCATTTTTAAATTCGCGTTAAAAAAAGTAGATAACATTTGCTACCTACTTATAAATCTACTTTTCTTCATCATCGATTGATAAAACCGCCATAAAGGCTTCTTGTGGGACTTCAACAGATCCGACAGATTTCATTCTTTTCTTACCTTCTTTTTGTTTTTCTAATAATTTCTTTTTACGAGTAATGTCCCCACCATAGCATTTAGCAAGAACATCTTTTCTCATCGCTTTAATATCAGCACGAGCAATTACTTTTCCATTTAAGCATGCTTGAACTGGTACTTCAAATTGTTGACGAGGAATAATATCCTTTAATCTTCTAACTATCACACTACCCCGTTGATAAGCATTAGCTTTATAAACTATTAAAGATAAAGCATCAATAGGTTGCCCATTAAGCATAATGTCCATCTTCGCTAAATTAGAAGTTCGATATTCACTTAATTGATAATCAAATGAAGCATATCCCTTAGAATAACTTTTTAATTTATCAAAAAAATTATAAACAATTTCTGATAAAGGTAATTCATATTTTAAAATCATTCTTGTATCATCAAAGTATTCTAAATCTAAATAAATACCTCGCCTTTCTTGACATAGTTCCATCAAAGGACCCACATATTCTTTAGGTGTCATAATATCAGCGGTAACATATGGCTCTTGAATTTCCCTTACAAGAGTTAAATCAGGAAGATTAGAAGGATTATCTAAATTAATCATTGTCCCATCTGTTAAATATACATGATAAATAACCGATGGCGCAGTTAAGATTAAATCAAGATTATACTCTCTTTCCAATCTTTCTTGAACGACATCCATATGTAACAAACCTAAGAATCCACATCTAAAGCCAAAGCCTAAAGCTTGTGATGTTTCCGGTTCATATTGTAAAGACGCATCATTTAAACACAACTTTGCAAGAGCATCTTTTAAATCTTGATATTTTTTTGAATCAACTGGATAAAGCCCACAATAAACCATCGGATTCATCTTTCGATACCCTGGAAGTGGTTCTGAAGTTTTATTATTAGCAAGTGTAACAGTTTCACCCGGATGTACATCATGAATATCTTTTATCTGTGCGGCTAAATAACCAACTTCACCAGCGCTTAATGATTCACGTTTTTCTTCTCCTGGCGTTCTAATCCCAAGTTCAGTTACTAAATATTCTTTTCCACTGGCCATTAAATAAATGGTATCACCGACTTTTACTTGACCTTCTTTTACTCTTATCATAATTACAACTCCACGATAAGAATCATAAAAGCTATCAAATATTAAAGCTTTTAAAGGTGCAGAAACATTTCCACAAGGAGAAGGAACTCCTTTAACAATCATTTCTAACACTTCATCGATGCCATATCCCGTTTTTGCGGATATTTCAACCGCTTCATCACAAGGAAGTCCAACACGAGATTCAATTTCTTTTTTTACTCTTTCAGGTTCTGCACTTGGAAGATCAATTTTATTTATAATTGGAATGATTTCTAAATTATTATCAATTGCTAAATATACATTAGCAAGAGTTTGCGCCTCTACCCCTTGAGCGGCATCCACCACTAATAACGCTCCTTCACACGCTGCTAAAGAGCGTGATACTTCATAAGTAAAATCGACATGTCCCGGAGTGTCAATTAAATTTAATATATAGTTATTACCATCTTTAGCAAGATAATTTAATGTTACTGCATTTAACTTAATAGTAATTCCTCTTTCTCTTTCTAAATCCATGGAATCGAGAAGTTGCTCTTTCATCAGTCTTTTTTCAACAGTACCGGTTTTTTCTAACAAGCGATCCGCTAAAGTAGATTTACCATGATCAATGTGAGCTATAATTGAAAAATTACGAATATACTTCTGATCAATTGCCATCGTTCTCGCCTCCAATCCTTAATATTATAAACTAGTTAAATATTAGTTTAAAGTTTTATTTTTTCCAAAAACCAGCAGATAATCTCTTAATTTCATCTTCACTATAAACAACTTTATAATGATTCCATTCATTTTTAAATAAATATTGATATGTACGATGAAGAAAACGATCATCTATTAAAAGAATCATTCCTTTATCAGTTTCGCTTCTAATGACCCTACCAACAGCCTGCATAACTCTATTCATTCCTGGATTAACATAACTAAAAAGATAACCTTTTTCTTCTTTTTCATCATAATATTTTTTTATTAAGTTACGCTCAAAAGATATCGTTGGTAATCCAACACCAACAACAACCGCTCCAATAAGGCGATCATCAATCAAATCAATTCCTTCACTAAAAGCGCCACCTAAAACGACAAAGCCAACCGTAGTAATTGTAGGATTAGATTTAAATTGATTTAAAAAATTAATTTTATCCTTTTCTTTCATATCTTTACTTTGTACAATTAAGTTTATATTATCAATTTCAAAGCATTCTAGTACAGAATTTAAATATGCATAAGATGGAAAGAAAACAAAATAATTACCAACTTTATTTTCAACAAACGCTTTAATCGATAAAGCTACTTTTTCATAAGTTTTATCTCTATCCTTATATTTTGTAGAAATATTAGGTTGAACCATTAATAACAGATTTTCTTTAGGAAATGGTGAAGGCAAAATTAATAAAGGATCATCTTCATTTCCCCCTAATACATCAACATAATAATCACTCGGCGATAATGTTGCTGAAAAGAAAACACTTGCAAATAAATTTGAGGTCGTTCTACTTAAGTGACGGCTTGGATCTAGACATAAAAGCTTAATATTACATTCATTTTTTGATGATTTCTCTATCATTAAGGAAAAAGAATCATCATATAATTCATAGAGTTTCAAAAATCTATTTACATCAAAAAAGAAATCTAAAAATGCATTATTAACTACATCAGGATGTTTTTTTAATATCGTTTGACAAACGGTAATAAATTTTTCAAAAATTCTTAAATAACTATAATCGATATCATCTATTATTGATATTTCATCTTCATATATTTTTTTTATTTCTTTCCATAGTTTATTAAAGCGCTTTATTATATTTTTAAAATCTTTGTTTTGAAAATCGGATAATGATTTTTTCATTTCAAGATATCTTTGATAACTTATTATTGTCGAATACATATCTCTTCCTCTTTCAACTAGATTATGAGCTTCATCGACTAAAGCTATATAGGAAGAAGCATCTTCATCAAAATATCTTCGCATATAAACCATTGGATCAAATAAATAATTATAATCACATATAATAATGTCGGTATATAAAGACAAATCTAATTCCAATTCAAAAGGACATACTTCATATTTTGAAGCAATATCTATGATTCTTTCATAATTAAAATAATCATAAATTAGAATTGATTCTCGAAGTATCTGCTGTATTTTTAAATAATAATCTTTAGCAAATGGACATTCATCAGGATTACAAGAGGCACCAGTTTGAAAGCAAATCTTTTCTTTTGCGGTTATTTCAATCATTGAACCTTTAAAGCCTTTTTCTTTTAATAAAAGACAAGCATTAAATGCCGCTTCCCGTCCACTTGTTTTTGCTGTTAAATAAAATATTTTTTCATTATGTCCATCTTTAAATGACTTAACAAAAGGAAAAAGTGTTGACATTGTTTTTCCTATGCCTGTTGGAGCTTCAACGAATAATTTGCCACCTTTTAAAGCTATTCCATAACAGTATTTTGATAATTCCCTTTGTCCTTGTCTAAAATTATTAAAAGGGAATTCTAAGGTTTCACTAGACAGGTTACGATTAATTTTATTTCGATAAATAATTTCATAAAAAGATAAATATTGATGTAATAAATTTATTACTTTTTTTTCTAATTCCTCAGTTTTATAATGATATTCAAAGATTTTTTGTCTATTTTCAACTTGAGAAATATAAGTTAAACGAATATCTATTTCTTCTAAGTCATTGTCAATTGCGTACATTAAAGCATAACACTCCGCTTGCCCTAAATGCCACGCATTTTGACTTTCTTTAAATTCGTCTAAATCTATAACTGTCGATTTAATTTCATCAATTATTACTCTTCTTGGAAGAACTATAACTCCATCCGCACGACCTTCTAAAGTTACTTCAAATCCATCAATAAAAAAAGTATTTTTTAAATATACTTCACTTTGATAATAAGAAGATTGCTTTTTTTGATAAATTGCATGTATTCTGCTACCTTCAGACATTGATGCTTTATTATAAACACGATTATCAATATCTCCAGTTCGAAGAAGAAAATCCACTAGTTGGTGAACAGAAAGCTTCAATTGAGGAACCATAATTTTCTCCTTTCAAAACATAGTCTTATTATATCTTTTGATACAAATTAAAAAAAGACTTTTATACATATTATCTATCAAATTTTTAATAAAATATCTTTAAAAAATCTAATTATTAAGAAAAAAACAAGGTGTTAAACCTTGCTTTATCTAAATTTGCTAAGTTGTGTGAAGGAGGTATAATTTTATTACACCATATCATATGCTTAAAAACAATAATTTAGGCGACTTTAGCCCATTATTTATTAAAATCCATTTATGCCTAATAAATGGACTAAATTAGCCTATTTAGCAATTAATCCATCAACTTTAACTCCGTTTAAAAACGAAGAAGCATCCATTTTTGATTTACCCTCTTTTTGTATTTTTAGAATTTCGATTCTTCCATCTTTTAATTGTAACACTAATTTTCTATCAATATTTTCGATTTTTCCTACTTTACCGATTTTTTTATCAAAAATCTTAGCTTTTAATATTTTCCATTTCTGATTATTAACAATTATATATCCACCTGGTTCATCACTGAGTCCTCGAATCCAGCCTAAAAATTCATTCATATTTAAATCAAAAGAAAGCTTTTCTTGTTCTTTTTTTATCGTTGGTGAAAATGTGACAAATTTTTCATCTTGCATTATCCCCACAAGTTTACCACCAACATAATCCGGTAATGATTCTAATATTAATTCTTTTGCCGCTTCACCAATTTTTGCAAATAATGAAGTTGAATTATCTTCTTGATCTATTTTAACTTTTTTAAATGCATACATTCTTCCTGCATCCATCGATGCGGTCATTTCCATTAAGGTTACTCCAGTTTCTTCTTCATTATTAATTAATGCGTATTGAATAGGGGCCGCTCCACGATATTTTGGAAGCAATGAACCATGTAAATTAATACATCCTAATCGAGGAATATCTAATACTTCTTGAGGGACTATTTGACCATATGCAAGAGTTATTATTAAATCAGGATTCAATTCTTTTAAAAAATCATACTCTAAACGAATTTTAAATGGTTGAAACACTGGAATGTTATATTTTAACGCCACTTCTTTTGTCGGAACTGGATATAATTCTTTTTTTCTTCCAATTGGTTTATCTGGTTGAGCAATTAATCCAACAATATTATATCCATCTATAATTAATGCTTCTAAAACATTCTTTGCAATTATTGGTGTTCCCATAAATACAATTCTTAAATTTGATTTATCCATCAAAATCGCCTCTTTTCTTTACCTATAAATAATATATAGGAAAAGAATATTTTTCTCAATTAAGAAAGTAAACTTCCAAATAGTTTTGCAAAAAATTCTAATATTGAACTAACCAAAGATGTTATAATGGTTCCTAATTTATTTGTGGCTTCCCCTAAATTATTTGATGTATCAACATAAGCATCTTCATTTCCTTCAATATTTCCATCCTTAATAATTATACCTGCTTCAATGTCATCTTCTAAATCACCAATTGTTTCTTGTATGGAGTTTTGATTCTTCACCGAATCACTTTCTGTTTCTGAAAATGATATTAAACTTGTTAGAATTATACCTAATACCAAAACAACTAAAACATTTTTCCAAAATCCTTTCATATTTCATCACCATCATAAATATATATTTTTAATATTGGTTTTTATGTCGAATTAAGATCGAGTGAATGGATTTAAGGCATAATTTATTCCTAAGGAAATATAATCCGCTAGAACATTTATTAATCGATCTATTTCTTTACTAGTTACAATATAATTTTGTTTTTTTTCTTCTAATTGTTTTCTTATTTTGTAGGGACTAATCTTGTTATCATAATCTTTTAAATAATCATATATTAAAAAAGCACTTTCTAAGACAGTTGCCACGCCAATACAAATAACTGGGCACCCCATTGTTTCCTTATCAATAGGTAAGCGATGATTTAAAACTCCACTTCCAGGACTAATACCAGTATCTGTGATTTGTATAACTTTATATAATCTTGAAATACATGTTGTTGCTAATGAATCAACCACAATTATTAAAGAAAAGTTTTCTTTATCTTTTAAAGCTTTAATCATATTTGCAGATTCTAATCCTGTTTTCGACATTACCCCTGGAATAAAAGACGATACCTTTCGATAATCAATTGATAGATGTTCCTTCAAATGTGAAGTAATAAAAATATTATTAACCACTCTTGGCCCAAGTGCATCACTATTGTAATCATCATTTCCAAGGCCAACAACTAATATTTTTTTTGATTTACTAATATGATTCAATTTCATCAGTTTAATGATTTCTCTTGATAATATTTTAATAAAATTTTCTTCATCAACATAATTCAAATCCTTAACTTCCAAAGTAATATAATTTCCTTTTTTCTTCTTATATTCATTATCATCTTCTAAAAGTTTTATCCATGTTACAGTAATATCCTTAAATAAATACTTTTTAGTTTTAATTATTTCTTTCTTTCCTTTATAAACTTCATCGGCAAAATCGTAATAAAAGTCATTTTTCATCACTTCACCCCAACACTTAGTTTTTCCTTAAAAATATTTATTAATCATAAATATAAAAATGTTTATTTAAAATAGATATTATTATTTATTATAATTGCACTTTTTATCAACTAATCAATCGAAAAATCAGAAAAAAGCACATAAACTCTTGAAACAAATCTGTTTATGTGTTACCATAAACAACGCGTATTGAAAGAGGTGACCATCCATGGCAAACATCAAATCACAAGTTAAACGTATTAAGACAAATGAAAAAGCAAATGCTCGTAACTCTGCTTTAAAATCCGCTTTAAGAACCGCAAGCAAAAAAGTTCGCTTAGCTGTTGAAGCAAAAGATTTAGAAAAAGCCGAAGCATTATTAAGAGAAGCTGTTGCCTTAATCGATAAATCAGTCAGCAAAGGTGTTCAACATAAGAAAACCGCTGCTCGTCAAAAAAGCCATCTCCAAAACTTGGTTAATGGTTTAAAAGCTTAAGAAATAAATTATCACTAGGTTGCCCTAGTGATTTTTTATTGCTTATTATTACTAAAATTTAATTAAAAACATTTCAAAAGAGAAAAAATTATTAACCTTACCACTTTTAATATTTAAATCAAGATTATATAATTCATCAAGTTTCTTGATGATTTTTTTTCGACTTATTTGCTTTAAATGCCCCAAAGCTAATTTTACTCTATATTCATGAATACCTAATTCAGAAGCAATATCTCTATAAGAAGGTATTTTATTTCTTAAATACTCAACTTCTAATAATAGTCGTAATTGATTGGAGATAAGAGAAATTAGACGAATAGGCTCTTCATTAGCTACAAGCAAATCTCGATAAATCGCAATTGCTTTATCATTTTGTTTTTTTATTAAATTATCAAATATAGCAAAAGCATTTTCTTCTAAAGGACGGGAGACCATTAATTCAACATCTTCTAAAGTAATGTGATCAGTATAAAGCATTAATTTCTTTGCTTCATTTGTAAACCTTAATGCATCACCTTGCACCCTTAAGGATAATTCTTGAATAGCATCCTCATTAATTGTAACATTTGACTTTTTAAAATAGGATGCTATATATAAAGGCCATTCTTCTTTTGTTATTTCTTTAGCTTCAATAACACGAGCAACTTTTAACAACTTTTTTACTATGGAAGATTTTTCATTAAGTTTTGCGGATTCTAAAATAAAGATTAAATCATTATAATCACTTGGATTATCAAAGTAGTTTTCTAAAGTTTTATATTCTTGAACAGATTCTATCTTTTCTTTGCTTTTTTCTGATGATAAAAAATATGGCTTATAAACCACGATTGCTTTTTTATCACCTAATAAAGAAGATAACTCAACTTCAGAAATAATATCTTGAATAGAAGTTTCAGTAGCAATAAATTTCTGTAAATGAAAATCATCAATTTCATTAAGATTTTCTTTTAAAATCTTTTTTAATTGCTTATCTAAAATCAAACTTTGTGTTCCAAATAATAAATAAATCATGTTTTATCCTCTTTCAAGGGTCATTATATCACATGTTTACTAATCACTTATAAAAAATTAAAAATAAAATTTAATTGTGCCATCTAAATCTGTTCGCTTAATATCTACATTTAATAGTTTTAAACGATTTAAAACTTCATCATTTGGATGACCATAAGAATTATTCTTTCCGCACATAATAACCGCGACACTAGGAGAAACTGCTTTTAAAAAAGATAATGATGAAGAAGTATTTGAACCATGATGACCAATTTTAATATAATCATGTTTTAAATCACTATAATAATCTAATAATTTATGTTCTACTTCTTCTTCAGCATCGCCCATCAACAACCATTTTTTGTCATTAATTTTAAAAGATAGCACATAAGATTTATTATTTTTTTCTAAAAACTCATTATGCCAAATATTTAAATTATTAATATATATGCCATTAAAATTTATTGGAAAAGTTGTCTTAGAATCAATTATATTTGAAATATAACCTTTTTTTATTAATTCTTCTCTACCACCATTATGATCTTGATCTTCGTGAGTTATTAATAAATAATCAATTCTTACAATTTGATTCTTTTTAAAAAAAGGAATCAATATTTCGTTTGCAACATCAAAAAATGAAGATCCTCCTGTATCAACAAGCATCGTTTTACCTTTATTTCTTATTAAAATCGAATCACCTTGACCAACATTAATAAATGTTATCGATTGTTCATATTTATTAAAAGGAATAATTTCGCCTAATATTATTGTACATATTATAAGAAGATTGTTTTTTAAATATTTATAATTATTTTTACCGTATTCGATAACCGAAAACAAACTAAATAGAATTAATAAAGCAATAATGTAAATTGATATTTTACCTAATATAATATTTATTCTAACATTTTCAATTATTGATAAAAATCCCTTATAGACACTACTTATATAATCAATCCCTCTATAATAAGCAATAAACAAAAATACAGTTAAGAACGCATCTATTATGTAAAATAGTGGCGTGATTATGCTTAAAATCGGTAAAAGTAAATTTATTTCATAATAATTACACCAATTATTAATCATTAATATTATTTGTATAAGTAAGAAAGTTACACCCGTTTTTATTATTTTATTCTTTTTACTTATAAGTGGATTAACTAAAGAATAACTTAATAAAATAACATATGAAATAATAAAGCTATTTTGATACGCATAATAGGGATTAATAAATAATAAAATAATTGCGGATAAAGATACTTTTTGTAACAATGATACTTTTATTTTTCTTTTTTCATAAAAACAATTAACTAATTCAAAAGTTAATAATCTAATCCATAAAAAACGCTTAGGATTAAAAATAATAAATGGTGTTAAAATAAGCCAAAAAATAATTTTTTTAAAAGATTTATTCGCAGATTTTAAAAACTTTCGCTTAATTAAGGTAAAAAATGAACTTCCTAAACTGATTATTAAATAAAGCTGTAATGATTCACTTTGATAATAAAAATAAGATGTGCGATCAATTTCCCCAAAAAATAAACTTTTAACCAAAGAAAAAGAATCATCATTAATTTTTCCTTTTAATTTATTAATTAATGATTTTCTTGAAAACAACGAATTAACAATTACTCTTTCTTCATTAACATATAAGCGATAATAATATCCTTTATTATTTAAATAATTATTAAAATCAAATTTTTCTTCTATTGATTCTTTTTCTAATAAAACTCGTTTTCCCTTAACTTGAATAATATCCCCTTCATCATATGGATTATTCTTTTCGTAAATATAAAAATTGCCTTTAATAGAAGAAAATAAATAATAATTTTCTTTAGCTTCTGTCACAATTCCTACATAGTATGATGATGAAATATTAATATTATGCGCCACAAATAATAACAAAAATAATCCACTATAAAAAATTAGTTTTTTATTAATTTTATACTTCTTTATATATATAAAAATGAATATTAAAGTTAAAGCAAAAGAAATTAATGATTTTTTTGCATTGATTAAACAAAATAAAATGATTGCAATAATTAAATACTTCATGAAAGACAAATATAATTTTTAATCTTTTCAAATGTAGCATTTCCAATACCATTAACTTCTAAAAGCTGCTCTAAAAAAGAAAATTGACCATTTTGCTCACGATAATCAATAATAGCTTGCGCAATTGTGGAACCTATTCCTTGAACAGTCATTAATGTTTCTTTATCTGCGGTATTAATATTTACTTTATTAATAACAACTGGTTCACATATATCAGTTGATTCCACTCTAGGCGCAATATAATAATTTTGTCCATTTTTAAGTGTGCAAGATAAAACATAAGCATTTGAATCAGCTTTATCGGTAACTCCTCCTGCAAGAGAAATTAAATCATCTAATGTGTCATCTTCATTTACAATGTAATTCCCTGGATTAACAACTTCTCCACTTATTGAAACGGTAATCATATTTCCTTCAATAGAAACCACATTGTTAATTCCACTATTAGGAATTAAGGATACATTAGGATCCATAACCATAAAAACACCTAGACACACGAATAAAATCGCTAATACTGCAACAATAGTCTTAAACATAATTTTTCACCTCTACATATAATTACGAGGCAAAATGAAAAATTCCTAAAAAAATAATGTTTATATTTTCACTATAAAAAATTTTTTAGTATAAATGGTGTTTATTTTTTTAAAAAATAATCTATAATATAAACAGAGGAGGAGAAAAAATGTTTAGTAAAAATTTAAAATATTATAGATTAATGAATTCATTAAGCAAAAAAGAATTAGCTAATAAAGTTAATATAACTTCTATGTCCATTTCAAATTATGAAAATGGTAAAAGAATACCAGAAATAGAAACTATGAAAAAGCTTGCTGAAGCATTAGGAGTTCGCGTTGCCGATTTTCTAACAATTAGAAATGAAAATATTAATTTTTGTCATAATGAATTTCGTAAATGTGCTACCTTAAGTAAAGAAAAACAACAACTAATTTATGAAAGTGTAGAAGAATTTTTTGGAAGATTTATGGATATAGTAGAAATATTAGGTGGAGATGTCTTACCTAATGTTCCTAAATGTCATGCTTTAAAAATATCCTATGATATTGAACAAGATGCTATTAATTTAAGAAAGTATTTAAATTTTGCCAAAGACGGTCCAATTGAAGATTTAATTGGAAAATTAGAAAATAAGGGCTTTCTTATATATGTTCATGAGATTGAAGATGATAAATTTTCAGGAATTAATGGATTTGTCAATAATAGACCCTATATCATGCTAAATAAAAAAATGAATACAGAACGCAACCGTTCCACTTTAGTTCATGAATTAGCACATTTAATGTTTGATTGGACTGATATTAAATTCACTAAAAAAGAAATCGAAGAATATGCAACTGCAATCAGTGGTGCGTTTTTATTTCCAAAAAATGATGTAATAAGAGAACTAGGAATTAGTCGAAAAAAAATTAGTAAAGATTTGGTTATGGTTGCGGTTGAATACGGTATTTCCATGATGATGCTAGTTAAACGAGCTAATATTTGCCACGTTATTTCAGAATCAATTGCTAACGATTTTTATATAAAAGCTTCTAAACTTGGCTGGAGAAAAAATGAGCCATCACGTATTAACGAAGAAAAAACTTCATTATTTGAGCAACTTGTCTTTAGAGCAATTAGCGAAGATGAAATAAGTATTCAACGTGGAGCTGAATTTTTAAAAATTCCTTATGCTCAAGTAGAAAAAAATTTCTTTTTTAATGAAGAATAAATTAAAGTATATTAGCAGTGACACTAACGTTTTGCTTGATTTTTTTAACATTAATAAGTTGGATTTACCTTTTCGTTTACCATATATATATTTAATGAACAACGATGCAATCGAAACCGAATTTTTAACACCTATTGACTTAAAAAGTAATCTTTTAAATTTAGGACTTCAAATTATTGAAATTAACATAACAGAATTTTTATTAGCAGAAAGCTACACCTTAAAATACAAACAATTATCTATATACGATTGTATTGCACTTGCAATAGCAAAAAATCGTAACATCTTATTACTAACAGGTGATAAAAGGTTACGTAACGCTGCAAAAAAAGAATTTGTAGAAGTTTTTGGCACTTTAGGTATTTTAGATCAATTGTATAATGGTTCTTACATTAGTAAAGACGAATATGATGAATGTTTAAACGAAATAAAAAAGCTTAATGGTTCATGCATTAGATTACCTCGTATTGAAATAGAAAAAAGGCTTTCTGAAGAAGGAAAAAAAGATATTTTTTCTAAAAATCATGAATAGACTTTAATTATTCAAAAAAACTGTTGATTTTCCTAATTAAGGTTTCAACAGTTTTTTTAATATTTTAATTATTTAATTGATAAAATCTTTACTTCGTAAGGAACAACCGCTTTAACTACAACAACATCATCAACTTTTTTTCCAAAAATTGCTTCACCTAAAGCACATTCATTAGAAACTAATCCTTTTAATGGATTTGCTTCAACAGATCCAACTAAAGTATATGTAACCTCTTCGTTTTCACTTAAATCTAATAATGTAACAGTAGTACCAAGTTTTACAACTCTATCAGAAGATGTTTCTTCAATAACATTTGCGTTCGCTAAGATATCTTCAATTTGCTTAATACGCCCTTCAACTTCAGCTTGTTTTGCTCTTGCAGCATCATAATCAGCATTTTCTGAAAGGTCACCTTGAGCACGAGCCGCTTTTAACTCTTCGATAACTTCAGGACGAATAACATCAATTAATTCACGTAATTCTTTTTCTAATTTTGCTTTACCAGATTTGGTAAGAATAATTTTTTCTTGTTCCATATGTATCTCCTATTCTTTTATAGCCGCTAATAATTATAGCACAATTACATTTTTTTTAAAGAAAAATCGCTTAATTCAATTAATTATCACTAATGTATTGATACTTAACAAGAATATCTTTCTCATATTCAAGTTTAATTCTAAAAAATGAATTATCATCATTTATTAAATATTTTAGAAAGTAATAATCACCTTCCCACATGTTTAATTCAAATAATTTATTCTTTTTAACCCAAATTAAGTCGCCTTCATCGCATTTAATTTGAATTCCTTTAAAATCGGATGATGTAAAAACATGCATTGTTTCTTCATATCCATCATAAGAAAAATAAACAATTCCGCGATATTCATAAGATAATAAATCTAAGCCAGTTTCCTCTTTGACTTCCCTTTTTAAAGCAATATCGATGGTTTCACCATTTTCAATATGTCCACCTACACCAACAAACTTGTTTTTATTAAGGTCATTTTCTTTTTTATTACGATAAAGCATTAAGTACTCATCATTTCTAGATAAATAAATGAGTACTGTTGATGTACTTTTCTTCATTTATTCTTCATCTAATTCATTTTGAATCATCGGGTCTTCAAGAAAGGTATTTAAAACTTCTTCAACTTCATCCCATTCTTCTTCATCTTCGATTTCAAACATTTCATTATTATCATTATATCTAGATGCAAATACTTCTTCTGGATTGTTTGGATCAAAATATAATACATATTGGGCACCACGATCTTCATTTTCATATGTAAAAAGAATTTCGTATTTTACCTCAACGCCATCATCATCTACTATGATAATTTCTCTATCATTAATTTCCATATTTGTTCCTCCTTAAAAATATAAATCAATTTCTTATTCAAGAAATATCTTAACTTTATTTATGCATATCATTATAATTCATTTCAATTATTTTTATTAGTCTTTTATCCATTTTGATGTGAAGCTAAATAAGTTTCTAAAATCACAACCGCTGCTTGTTGATCAATAACTTTTTTTCGTTTATTTCTTGATAAATTAGCTTCTAAGAGTCTATTCGTCGCAATTTTAGTAGTCCATCTTTCATCAACCATCTCTATTTTTAAATAAGGAGCAAGCTCTAATAATTCGTCTTTAAATCTTAATGCAGATTCTGCTCGAGGTGACATCGTTCCATTCATATTTAAAGGCAAGCCTAAACATATTTCATTAATACCTTCTTTTTTTGCCAATTCGATAACATGTTCTACTGCTTTTTTATAATTACCTTCTTCAAAACGAAAATTTTCTACCCCGTATGCATACCATCTTGATGCATCAGACATCGCGATGCCTAATGTACGACTACCTAAATCTAAGCCTATAACCTTACTCATACTTATTGCATTATCCTTTTCTTCACAATTTCAAATGCATTATTAATTTGATTTACTTCTTTACCGCCACCCGAAGCAAAATCAGGTCTTCCTCCACCAGAGCCGCCTAAAACTCGTGATGCTTCTTTTATAATATCACCTGCACGAATTCCTTTATTGTTTAATAATTTACTAACTGAACACACTAATGGCAAATTACCACCTACATCACCAATCAAGAATATAACACTATTATCATGTAAATTCTTCAATTGATCAATTCGTTTCATTAATCCATCGCGATCCATATCTTTAAGGTATGCAGTTAATAAATGTACACCATTTATTTCAATAAAGTTATTTTCTAATTGCTTTGCTTGCATAGAAGCTTCTTTTTCTAAGAATCTCTTGTTTTCTTTAAATAAATTATCTCTATCAAACAATACGCTTTTTAAACGATCTTGAATTTCATATATGGAACCCGCTTTTAAAAGCTCACGCACTTGAGTTAGCAACATTTCTCTCTTCTTTAATAATTCATATGCATGTAATCCTGTTCTTGCTTGAATTCTTCTAATTCCAGCTGCAACACTTTCTTCATACTCAATAACAAATGCTCCAATATCACTAGAATTATTAACATGAGTACCTCCACAGAATTCTTTTGAAACATCTCCAAATGTTACAACGCGTACAGTATCACCATATTTTTCATCAAATAATGCTTTTGCACCAGTTTTTTTAGCATCATCAATTGCTAAGCATAATGTTTCTTGATTAATTGAAGAGGCAATCCATTTATTAACAATAGACTCGACTTCATTAATTTCATTTTCACTCAATTTAGCGGAATGAGAAAAATCAAAACGAATTACTTCATCATCAACATAACTACCTTCTTGATGAACATGATCTCCTAAAACTTTTATTAATGCACTTTGCAACAAGTGTGCAGAACTATGGTTTTTCATTGTAAACAAGCGTCTTTGTCTATCAATCTTTAATGTTAATTTATCACCAACTTTTAATTCACCATACAATATTTGAACATGGTGTAAATGTTGATGATTTGGAGCCTTAACAACATCATTAACTTCAAGTTTTGTAAATTCATTTTCCATAATTCCTTTATCTGCAACTTGTCCACCACTTTCAGCATAAAAGACTGTTGTATCAAGAATTATATCTCCTTCTTCATCTAAACTATCAACTTCAACGCCATCTTTAAACATTGCTAAAACTTTACCTTTACATGTAAATTCACCATAAATAAATTCACTTGGAACAGTACATGACATCAACGCAGCTGATTGTTTATTCATTGATTTTGCATCACCACGTGCCGCTCTTGCACGAGCTTTTTGTTTATTCATTTCTTCTTTAAATTCTTCTAAATTAACTTTGACATCACTTTCTTTAGCCATTTCTAAAGTAAGTTCAATTGGAAATCCATAAGTATCATATAGTTTAAATGCATCCTCACCGCTTAATTTCGAACTATTTTCTATCATTTTACGAAGCATTTGTTCTCCAGAAGATAAAGTTTTTAAAAATCTTTCTTCTTCACTTTTAATTGTCTTTTTAACTGAATCAACATTATTTAATAGATATGGATAGAAATCTTTCATTATATCAACAACAATATCCACTAAATGATAAAGGAAAGCATCATATATACCTAATTTTCTTCCAAATCTCATAGCCCTTCTTAATATTCTTCTTAAAACATAACCACGACCTTCATTTGAAAAAGAAGCGCCATCGCTTAGAGCAAATGTACATGTTCTAATATGATCAGCAATAACACGATATGCAAACACATTATCCTTATATTTGATAGTCGTAAGCTTTTCACATTCTTTTATTATTGGCATGAATAAATCTGTATCAAAATTTGTCTCTGCTCCTTGCATGATACAGGCAAATCTTTCTAATCCCGCACCAGTATCAATATTCTTATGAGGTAATTCTTTATAATCTTCTCTTTTCACACCTTCAACAGCGTTATATTGTGAAAATACAATATTCCAGATTTCAATATATCGATCATTTTCAATATCTTCATAGAGCATTTTAAGACCTAAATGTTCTGGATCATACTTTTCACCCCTATCAAAGAATATTTCAGTATCTGGTCCACATGGTCCTTCGCCAATACACCAGAAATTATCTTCAAGTGGAATTAAATGTCCTTCTTCAACCCCACATTTAAGCCATAATTCTTTTGAAGCTTTGTCACTTGGATGATAAGTAATGTATAACTTTTCTTTTTCAATTCCAAAATATTTTTCATCAGTCAATAATTCGAAAGCCCAAGGTATAACTTCGTTCCTAAAATAATCACCAATCGAAAAATTACCTAACATCTCAAAAAAAGTATGGTGCCTTGCAGTCATTCCAACATTTTCAATATCATTTGTTCTAAGTGATTTTTGAACATTTGTAATTCTTTTATTTGATGGAATTTCACTACCATCAAAATATTTTTTTAAAGCGGCAACACCGGCATTAATCCATAATAATGTTGGATCATTATGAGGAATTAATGATGCACTTGGTTCAATATAATGTCCTCTTTCTTTCCAAAAGTTTAACCATATTTCTCTAATTTCGTTTGCTGTAAGATATCTCATATTATTTACCTCTCTTCCATCTTTACCTTTTTTAAGATAAAAAAAGTTCCTTAAAACATGTAAGGAACGAATTATTCGCGGTACCATCCTTTTTCATCAATAGATGCACTTAATTAACAACTTTATCGCAGTAAACGGTAAGTTTCCTTACTCTCTTAAAAGTGGCTAGTTTTAAATAACTTGAAGTTCTTTCACCAACGACCTCTCTCTAAAAAGCTATATTAAAACTTCTCTTTGTCAACGAGCAAGTTGATTATAACATAATTCTAAAGCAAATATATATTTTTTATTAATTTTATTTTGTTTTTTTAACTATTATTATTATTTAATTAAGTAGCGATTAAGATGTTTACTATAGAAATCTTTTATTAACTTGAACTAAGATTATTCAAAGATAAATATTAAGAATCATATAAATGTTGCGCAAAGATAATTAAGCAATATTCATCTAGAGTCGATATCAATATAACAGAATTCTATACAAAACTTGTTTTATGTTTTATTATTAAAAACTACAACATGCACTTAATTTTTTCCTTAATCGAAACTAATGAGAATCCGGAAAATATGTACTTTTACCACATGTGATTTATTACTTATAAATACAATTATGACTTCAAATAAAGAACAATTAGCGTTTGCCATAAATGGAAAAAAAAGCATCACTAAAAATGATTTTCTAATATTCGCGGATACATATGGTATAGCTCACAAAATAGCAGAATAACTTTTAAATAACTTTACAAAGTACACACTATATAGCTTAAAATTCATCGCTTCTTAATAATTTTAAAAAATAATTATAAAAAATCAAAAATACTAATACCAAAGAATCCATTAAATAAACAATATTTATCATTACCTTAAATCAATTTTCAAGTATTTCATCCACAAGATATATACTGAAAATATCTGCTTTTATTATTTTATCTCTTCAAAATCACTTATCCCATGTTTACATAAGGGGCAAACATAATCTTCAGGGAGCGACTCACCTTCATAAACAAATCCACATATTTTACATACAAAACCTTTTTTACCATCAGTTTTTGGCTTAGGTTTAATATTTTCTTGATAATACTTATACGACATTGTTTCAATACTATTTATAACTCTTGCTTCGCTAATTGAGCAAATAAACATGCCATGAGTATTTAAATCAACATATTGTTCTACCTTTAAAGACATAAACGAATTAATATATCTTGATAAAAAAACTAGACCATTATCAGAACGCAACACTTCTTCATTTTCAAATTTATCTGTATTTCTACCACTACAAAAACCAAATTTTTCAAATACAGAAAATGGTGCATCAACTGATAAACAATTAATATTTAATATTCCTGTTTGATTAATAATATGGTGAGAATAATTTTGTTTATTTATAATTACCGCAATTCTATCTGGAGAATTAGTAACTTGTGTAACAGTATTAACAATTAAACCATTGTCTTTTTTTCCGTCATTACAAGTAACAACATACAATCCATATCCTATATTAAATAAAGCTTTCATATCATTCTTGTTTGCAGTTCTATCTTGATGCGCTAAATATTCTTGACATAGTTCATTAGCTAATTTTTCAATTTCATCAATATTTGTTTCATTTAAACTAGACATAATTCGAATATTATTTTCAGCATAATTTAAATTTTTAGCTTTTTCTAACATACCTTTCATAACTCTAGTTGCCATAGGGGCCCAACTACCATTTTCAACAAAAGCTACAGTACGATTAGTAAAATTACGCTCAGTTAAATGATTAATGAATTCTCTCATAAATGGAAATATATCAGCGTTATATGTTGTCGTTGCTAAAACTATTTTACTATATCTAAAAGCATCTTCAACTACCTCTGACATATCGGTTCTAGCTAAATCATGGACTACCACTTTTGGACAGCCTTTTTCCTTTAATCGTTGCTCAAGTAAAATTACTGCTTTTTTTGTATTACCATATACAGAAGTATACGCAATTACAATTCCTTCAGTTTCAACACTATAGCTAGACCATGTATCATATAGATTTATATAATATCCTAAATTATCATTTAACACAGGACCATGTAAAGGACAAATAAATTTTATATCTAAAGCCGAAGCTTTTTTAAGCAAAGCTTGTACTTGAACGCCATATTTTCCAACAATCCCTATATAATATCTACGAGCTTCACATAGCCAATCCTCTTCAACATCTAATGCGCCAAATTTACCAAATCCATCTGCAGAAAAAAGGACCTTATCATAATTATCATAAGTCACTATTACTTCTGGCCAATGTACCATTGGCGCAGTTACAAATGTTAACACATGCTTACCTAAAGATAATGTATCACCTTCGCCGACAACAATTTGATTTTCTTTAAAATCATCTCCAAAAAAATTTTTCATCATTACAAAAGCTTTACTTGATGCAACAATTTTTGTATTTGGGTAAACTCTTATAAAATTCATAATATTTGCAGAATGATCTGGTTCCATATGTTGAATAATTAAATAATCAGGATTTCTATTTCCTATCACATTTTGAATATTATCTAACCATTCATGAGTAAAATTAACATCAACTGTATCCATTATTGCAATTTTTTCATCTAATATAACATAAGAATTATAAGCCATTCCATTTTTAACTTTATATTGTCCTTCAAACAAATCAATCTCGTGATCATTTACTCCTATATACTTTATATCTTCACTAATATACATAATATAACCCTCCTAGCTCTATTGCTTTTGAGCTTATATTAACATATTGTTTATTTTTTTCAATTAATACGCTCTACTAGTTATCGTATTTATAAAAATTATGAATCTATTATAAAAAATAACACTACAATATTTTTACTAAAATTAATCATTCTTCTTAAATAAAACATTAGATTATTCTATTTTTTGTATAAAAAAAGTACACCGTTAAATGTACTTTTTTAGTTGTTTTTATTCTTCAAGTAATATGCTGTCGAACAATATAGTACAGATAGCATCAATAATTCCTAAAGCAATACCGGATGGAATAATCGCGATAACAGCAAAAATTATACTAATTATTGACTTTGTTCTCATACAAATTGAGGCTCTTAAAAATATTTCAATAAAATAATTAAGTACTGGAATAATAAGAAGAAGTACTCTAACTAATTTACTTTGCTTTTTAAACCATTTATCAAATTGCATTGTTTTTTTCTCCTTTCACTAATTATATTTTAATATATTAAAGATATATTCTTCAATATTCATTATTTAATATTTATAAAATAATCGTCACCTTCATTTAATAAAGAATCAACGCTAATTATATCATCTTGTTCTATGCCTAATTCATAACCATTTAAAATACGAAATTTTTCTTCTTTTTTTACTATATCAAGATTAAATAAAATAGTATTTTCTTTTGCAATTACTACCTTTGTATCTAAATTAACATTGCAATTTGTTTTGATAATAATATCATCTTTACCAATATTTAATGTTACTTCATTACCATTAATACTCATTACTCTTGCAACAATAAATCCACTTTCATTTTCTTCAATTAATGGAAATAATCCTGCATTTTCTAATTTATCATTAATAACTTTAAGCACAACTGGTGGTAAATATATTATTCTACCATTTGTTTTCATTTTAATTGTATTAGAAAAATTAAGAATATTAATTCCAATTAATCTTTCATCTTTATATAAAGAAATAACTTCATTCGTTTTTATAACCCTAGTAGGATAAGCCCATGGATCCATAATAATCATCAAAGTGTCATTAGTGGTATGGTAATGATAATAAGCCGCCCACATACTAATTACCTCTTCTTAGTAAATCAATAATTTTACTATCAATATGATTAAGCATATATAATAATGATTTTTTTGCTGCCATATAATCATCAACATCTAAAATCGAGGAACATGTATGAATATTACGGGCTACTAAGCAATGAGTTAATGTTGGAATTCCATCATAGTTTTTATGAATTTGACCAGCATCTGTGCCACCTGGAGAAATATAGTATTGATACTTTACTTTAGCCTTTTCACAAGATTCCCTTTGAAAGGCAATGAGTTCAGGAAAAGCAATCATCGAACCATCAATAACTCTTAACAATACTCCTTCACCTAATTGTCCTAATTCACTTTTATTACCAGAAGAATCTCTTGAAGGCGAACAATCCAAAACTATCGCTAAATCTGGTTTAATTTTATATGATGAAGTTAATGCCCCTCGGCAACCAACTTCTTCTTGAACACTTCCACCAACATATAAGTCAAAAGGTAATTCTACATCTTTTAATGCTTCTAATATTTCAATACCTAAAACAATACCATAACGATCATCAAAAGCTTTGCTTAATAATCTTTTTCCATCATTTAAAACTTCAAAATTGCCTTCAACTACGATCATTGCTCCTAAATATATACCCGCTTCAAGTGCTTCATCTTTAGAAGTCATTCCAAAATCAAAAAGCATATCTTTAATTTTGGTTTTTTCTAATGAACCTTTTTTTAATAAATGAGGTGGAATTGAACCAATGCAACCTTTTAAATAACCTTTTTTGCCTTTTAAAATTACTCTTGAAGATAATAAAGTTTCATCGTTAATCCCACCAACAGAACTAACTTTAACCATTCCATTATCAAGAATTGATGTAACAATAAACCCAACTTCATCCATATGTCCAACTACCATGACTTTTTTAGCATTTTCGACTTTTGATGGCTTATAGGCAAAAATAGAACCTAAATTATCAATTATAATTTCATAACCTAACGACAAATAGGTTTTCTTTAAATAACATGCAACCTCATTTTCTTGACCTGAAATTGCATTTAATTCAGTTAGAGTTTTAAATAGTTTTAATTGATGCTTACTTAATTTCATAAAATTTCTCCTAGATTATTTTTATATTAAATCAAATTTTGATTTTTTTCCATTGTTAGAGTAACTATTAATAAATCACTTGCTTTTTCTTTTTAATTTATTAGTGATTTTTAATGATATTTTTTCTAAAAAAATATTAATTTTATCTGAATTTTTAAACACAAAGATAAAAGCTACCACGGAAACAATTGCAATAACAATAATTAAAATTAAACCAATTCCCTCAAAGGGAATAATAATGCCCGACATAAATAATAAAGTTCCTAAAATCGATACTGGTCTAGTGATAATTTGCATAATTGTAAAAATCCATTTATTAATATTTGTAACACCCGCAATAGCGCACAATGTATCATCAGGAAATGCTGGAAGAATAAACATAAAGAATAATAAAACTGTTTCTTTTCCTTTTAATTTACTTAAATAATAATCCGTTTCTTCTTTTGACCCTGTAACCCAATCAACAAATTTTCGACCAATTATCCTTCCTAAAAAGAAAGCAAATATTGATCCGATAAATAATCCAATAAATGATAATAAAAAGCTTTCCCAAAACCCATATAAATATAAACCAGAAAGAATTGTCACCGCACTTGGTATCGGAATAAAAGTTACTTGTAAAAAAGTTATCGCAACAAATACAATCTTTCCATATATGCCAGCTTTTTGAATTAGTGCTTGCAATTGCTCTTGATTCATATTTGCGTATCCGAAATGTTTAAGTATTAAATATATGATTAAAAAGAATAAAAATAACGCTAGTAAACCAATTAATATCTTTAAAATCATCTTTTTAACATTAATCTTTTTATTCATATTATCCTCTACTTAGCTATTAAACGATAAATAGGTTGTCCTAAATCTCTAAACTTTCGTTCATATTCAGTCATAACATCAGTTTCTTCATCAAAAACATAGTTTCTGTCGCAATAAACTATTTGCCATTTATTATTTTCAAATTCAATTAAAGAACAATCAAATAATATTTCATTATCAGTTTTTTGAATCAATAATCCTTCTTCTTTTAAAATACGACGATATTCAGACAAAAACATCGAACTCGTCAATCTTCGTTTATGATGTCTTTTTTTCGGCCATGGATCAGAAAAATTTAAATATATATTATCAATAGATTGAGATAAAAAGAACTCACTAATCAAAATGAAGTTTTGTCTTATTAAAATTACATTAGTCAATCCACTCTCTACTATTTTTTTAGCGCATACCGCAAGTGCATCAACATTCATTTCAATACCAATCCACTGAATAGAAGGATACTTTTTTGCCATTCCTAAGATAAAATCGCCTCTTCCTGTACCTATTTCTAAAGCAACTTTATCTTTTAATATTGTCTTAGCATCTTTTTGACTTTTGATATCTTTAACAATTTCAGAGTGTTCTAATAAATAAGGTTCACTCCATGATTTATGCTTCATTCTCATTTTTCTTTACCTAACACATATATTGCTTTAGCGTATATTGGCATACTTGTATAAAAATCTTTTAAACATATATGTTCATTTGCATCATGAATATTATCATTACTTCCTGGAAATGCAGAACCAAAGGCAATTGTATTTCTACTTTCTTTAGCGTATGTTCCTCCACCAATAGTAATAATTGGCGTTTTGTAATCGCCAGTTTCTTCCTGATACACTTTTAATAAGCTTTGAATCCAAGAAGAATTTGGATCATAACATAGCGATTCTGTTGCTGTAATAACCTCTGTATTAAATGGTAATTTATTATTAATAGAAGCGATTACTTTTAAAGGTTCTACAATTTCTGGATATCTAAAATTAACGACCATATCAAACATACCATTGTTATAATTAATTAATCCAACATTATAAGTAGTATCGTTTAATAAATTAGAATGATAAAACTCACCTAATGTTTTCCCACTTGGATCTTGATAAGCATCCACTATTTCATTAAATTCTTTAACATGGAATACTTTTCCTATTACATCTAGTAATTGCAATCCAGCATTTATTCCTTCTTGTGGTAATGAACCATGCGCAGCCTTACCGATAATTGTTAATAAATGGCCTTCATTATGAGAATCAATCATATATTTATAATTTGTTGTTTCTAAATAATCTTTAACTCCTTCAATCGATGATAATAATGCTGTCGCTTTATCAATTACTGAATTAGCGACTACCCCTGCATTAAGAGAAATTAATTGAGGAATATTTATAAATCCAGATGTACAGTAATTAGCAATACCTTTTTCACCATAAATAAGTGGAAACTCACCATCTGGAGTAAAGCCATAATCAGGATAAGGCTTATTCAATGTTTTAAAATAATATTCTAAACACGCTGATCCTTTTTCTTCATTTCCTCCAATAACTAAACGTACTTGATAATCATCATCAATTAAATTGTTTTCTTTTAACGCTAATAAAGCATAAAAAGCCGCCATTGCAGGACCTTTATCATCTGAGGTTCCTCTTCCATATAAAACATCACCTTCTATAGTTGCAGAAAACGGTGAATACTTCCAATTACCTGAAACAGGAACAACATCAGCATGAGCATAAACACCAATAAGTTTTTTACCATGACCATATTTAATTTCTGTACAGTATCCATCACAGCGATCTACTTCAAATCCTTTTTCTTCAGCAAGACACGCAATAAATTCTAAAGCTTCATGAACACCTTGACCAAAAGGTTTACCTTTAGATATTGTTTCTTCATCATGAATCGAATTAATCTTTATCCAAGAAATTAAATTTTCTAATGCCTCTTCTTTATAAACTGATAATATTTTTTTAAAATCCATAAATAATCCTCCT
>CAZZGL010000005.1:0-46952 GCA_964654155.1 uncultured Staphylococcaceae bacterium
TTTTTTTGATGTTTTTGCCTCTTTATTGTTGCATTTACTTTTTCAATTAACGTATAAGCTGATATTTGATAATGTTAGTTTAAAATTTTCTATGTATAAATAACGTAATAAAAAATGATAATAATAAGATGCAATGTCTTTATTTTAATTTTTTTAAGTTATAATCGATGCCACTAAAATCGTTAATTCTTTAACTTTCATCGTTAATTCTTTAGTTAAAATCGTTAATTCTTTAAAATATATGGTACGATTATTTGGGAAAATAAAATAAAAATAGGACATAAAAACAACAAAAAAAGCGCATGAAATCGCGCTTTTTAACTAATAGATAGCAAAATTAAAAAAAGGAAAAATGTGGTATTTTTTTATTGCAATGAACATTTCTTTAGATGATTTTGTTTTTTGTTACATTTTAAAATCTTATAAGTTTATTTATACTTAGATACTTTTAATCAAATAATTTTACGTACTTTATCATAGACAAAAAATTGCGTATAAAGGAATGGATTTTATACCATTTTCAAACCCAAAGTTTTTTGTAGAAAGCCTAATAGAATAATCGGGAGAATATTTATCTACAAAAACTTTCAAACTACGTGCTCTTACATTGTCTGCAGATTTAACCTCAATAGGAACAACAGAATCGTTTTGGCGAATAATGAAATCAAGTTCTGCTTTTCCGTTAGATTCCCAATAATTTAATTTATATCCTTGTGCAACAAGTTGCTCAGCCACATAGTTTTCTGCAAGCAATCCTCTAGCTCTATTAGACACTATGCTATTAACTAAAATATCTTGAGGTAGAATGCCTGATTTAAAACAAAGCAATCCGACATCGGAATAGTATATTTTGAATGCGTTAAGTTGTTCGTATATCGATAATGGCAATTTTCCTTCTGTAACTTTGATATTTTCTAATACTACATTTGCCGCTTTTAACCAATGAAGAGAAAGTTCATAATCGTTTGCTCTTGCATTACTTTTAATTAGAGCATATTGGAATTTTGTATTTTCTTTTGCAAGTTGTGAAGGTAAGGTGTTGAAAATTGCTATACTTCGTATTGTTTCATTTTGTGTTGCATATTTTGTCATATCTGCAATATATGAATTCGATATATCAGCTTGAATTGAACGAACATTATCAAAATTATTTGTCTCGAGATATGTTTTTATTGCTGCGGGATAACCACCGATTACAAGGTATTTTTTATATAATTCTATAGCAAGATTATGATAAACATCCGCAAGAGGCGTAAAGCTTTTATATGATTCTTTAATTTTATCAATAAGATTATTATTTCCAGTGGCAAGCAAAAATTCTTCAAATGAAAGTGGATACATTGTAAACATATCTACTTTTCCAACAGGAAAAGAAAAATTTCCTCGATTGATTGCTAATCCTAACAGACTGCCTGCTGCAACAATATGATATTCAGGAGCTTCTTCGCAAAAATATTTTAATGAAGTAAGTGCTTTTTCACATGCTTGTATTTCATCAAAAATGATAAGCGTTTTTTCAGGAAAAATAGATTGCTTTGAATATACTGAGATTTCTTCGATAATGCGCTTAGGGTTCAAATCTGGTTCAAATATTTTGTTTAATGTTTCTATATTACCTTCAAAGTGAATATATACTACATTATCGTAATATTTTTTGCCAAATTCTAAAAGCACAAAGGTTTTTCCAACCTGTCTTGCGCCTTTTAATAAAAGTGGTTTTCGATCATTTGACTCTTTCCATTTAACAAAATTATTAATTATGATCCTTTCCATAAGAAAAATCTCCTTTCCATTCATGTGGTTATATTATGCCATTATAAAAAATAAAATTCAACATTTTTACATTTTTATGTTCTAAAAAGTGTATGTTAAATACATAAATTCAAACATAAAGCAAAAATGTTTGTTGCTTTATATTCTTTATATTAATAAAAAACTAATGTTTTTATTGTAATGAATAAGTATTAATCTTTGGATTATTATTCCAAAAATAGGGGAAATACTGATGTTAGAACTTATGCAAATATGTTAGATATATATACTCTAAGTACAAAAATTTATGTAGGAGATAAATCTAATTTTTTTCAGCTTATGCCATTAGTGGTTATGAAAAAAATATGTAAAAAAGGGAGTTGAATTCCCTTTTTGTATAATATATAATGATTTTAAGTGATTGAAAGGATATGATTTTAAGTGATTGAAAGGACTATAAAAAAAGCTTTACTGCTAAATATTGAATCTTATCCTGTAACATTAGTTACTGGAGCACGTCAGGTTGGAAAATCAACTTTATGCTATGAATTAAAAAAAGAACTAAACTATAATTATGTATCTTTAGATAATATGGATGAACGGCAATTAGCTAATGAAGATCCTAAATTCTTTTTATTAAAGCATAAAGCTCCTTTGATTATTGATGAAGTCCAAAAAGCTCCAATTCTATTTGAGTATATTGAAAGTATAGTGAATCAAACTAGACTGGAATTAGGAAGTGCAAATGGAATGTATGTATTAACTGGATCACAAAAATTTAGATTAATGAAAAGTGTTACTGAGTCTTTGGCGGGTCGTGTTGGTATCATTAATATGTCGCCATTAAGTTATAATGAGATAATTAGTAAAAAGGAAGTTCCGTTTGTTATAAAAGAAGATAGAATATTTGATTATGAATTAAATAAAATGACAATAGATGAATTATTTGAGCAAATTACAAAAGGATTTTATCCGGAATTATATCGTAATTCAAAATTAGATAAAGATACGTTTTATGCAAACTATGTTGCAACATATATAGATAGAGATGTTTCTGAAATTATTGATGTGAAAAATAAGTTGATTTTTCATCGATTAATGCAGCTTTTAGCTTCATTAACAGGCGAAGTATTAATTTATGATAATATTGCTAAGCAAATTGGAGTAGATAAGAAAACCGTTGTTAGCTGGATTAGTGTACTAGAAGCCTCAAATATTATTTTTTTATTACAACCATATTTTGAAACTTCACTTACGAAACGAGTAACTAAAAGACCAAAAATCTATTTTAGGGACACTGGTTTAGCGTGTCATTTAGCAAAATTATCAGATGCTAAAAATTTATCTGTATCGCATTTTTCAGGACATTTTGTGGAAACATATGTTATTAATGAAATTATTAAATCTTATGAAAATAATAATTGTTCTGCGGAGTTTTATTATTATCGTGATAGTGAGCAAAATGAAATTGACCTTATTATTCAACAAAATGGTACATTATCTTTTATTGAGATAAAATCAGGAATGAAGTTTTCAAAAAATGATGTTAAAGCATTTAATAAACTAAGTAAATCAAAATATAAGATCAGTGAATCGGCAATAATGTGCTTAACTGAATCTATTTATAAGATAGATGATAATATTTATGTTCTTCCTATAAATGTAATTTGATTAAGAAGACTTAAGATTAATTGGATCAGCGGAAGGTACATTAATTAAAGACAAAATTATTTTTCATACAAAAAATTATTGTAATTAAAAAAATAATAAATAAATATGTTTTATAAAAAAAATACCACATTTTCCCGTAAGATGAATTTGTGGTATAAATCGAAAAAGTGTAGTATTTAAGGCGTATTTTATGATTTAAAGGATGATATTTTTTAATTATTCTTCTAAAGATTGATAATAAAATAAGGGTAAAAAGTTAATAGCGCTTTACCCTTTATTTTCTTATTTCATTGCTACTACTTCCATTCCAGAAGCTATTTCAACCATTTCTGAAACAGTTAATGAAGTTGAATAAATATTATAACTAACACCATTATATTCATAAGATAAATAATAGCCATTTACAAATCCAATTGTGCCAGCAACATCAACCATAGAACCATCTACATTAATATAATTAATCTCTTCATATGGTTCAATTATTTGTTGAATGATAGTGAATGATTTATCTCCTTCATAAGTTAAGATGTGAACCTCTTTACCTTCGACAATTGTTTCTGTTTCTTCTTTTAAAATTGAAGATACATCGGCGCCTGAAGGATAAAGAGGTAAATCCTCTTGAGTAGCCATCGTGGAACTAGATAAATTTTTTCTTGCTTCTTCCATGTTAGAATTAACATCGAAGAAATTATCACTAAATGTCGGTTCAAAATCCACTTTCGTAAAAACAACTTTAGCCACTATAACGCTGCTATCATCATAAATATTAATCCATAAAGGCTTTAAATCTTCACTAAGTTTCATATCTTGCTTAGTCCATGAAGGTGAATTTTCATAATTTGGTTTATGGCTAATTAAGTAGCCGTCTTCCATTTTTTTGATTTCATGATTTCCATCAAATACATCGAGCATGGATTGATATAAATATGGTTTAGGACTATTTAAAGGCCAATCACCTTTAAAAGTGTAAACTTGATTAAGTAATGGTGTTAACATAAAAACACCTTTATCATTACGAATAATTATTTGTTCTTGATTAGTATTCTTATTAAGCAAACTAACTCTAAAATATTTTTGGTCATCCTTCAATAAATAGTCTGTAGTAACATAATAACTTCTTGTTTCATCATTTGATTCGATATCCATTGTGGATTCCATATGATAAGAAGTTAAATTTTCCTTTCTCTCATTTATTGATGTGGAAATATCATTAGAAGAAAAAAATAATTTCCAACCCGCCAAAGCAATAACCGCGACAACTAAAAGTCCGACAATGACTTTTTTTAAAATTCCTTTCATTATTTTTCACCTCAATAATATCTATGAATATAATGTTTAAAATATGTATGCATAATTTATTAATTTTCTGAACATACTACAAATGAACAAACAAGGAGGTTTATAAGAATGAATATTTTACAAAAGATTGCCTTGGCATTTACAATTGTAGGCGGTATTAACTGGGGGCTTGTTGGTCTTTTTGATTTCAATTTAGTTACCGCAATTTTTGGTGTTGGTTCTGTTATGACAACCATAATTTATGTTGTAATTGCTATCGCGGCAATAATTAATATTCTTATTCTATTTATGTACATTGGTGAAAATGAATCATATGATGTATATCACCACCATACATCTAGACATGAATATAAATAAAATCTAAATATATTAAAGTATTAATTTCCCCTTATGGGGATTTTTTAATATGATTTATTAATATGGACACAGTATAAAAACATGTAATTGTTTACTATTAGATAATAAAAAAACCACCAAAATATAAACTTCGATGGTTGATTCTCGATAAAACTTTAGATTGTTTTTAAAGTTGATTTAATTTTGAAACTTGATTAACGACTTTTTCTAATTCATGTTCATCAAATGGAGGAACATTACGACTTTCTAATTCAAAAATAAGTTTTTTTAATTCGGATGATTTACAAATAAAAACCGAATCAGAATGTAAGCCTACACAAGTACATAACGAATCACCATTATAAACGACAATATTAATAAGCAATTCCTTTTCAATTCCGGTTACATTAGAAAAATAATCTATTCTTCTTTGATTAACTCTTAACGGATTTTTTATACTTTGTGAGGTATTAGAATTACCATAGTATTGCCATAGTTCATCACGATTAGACCCTATGACATCACCACTGTAAGATTTATCATTAATAAGATAAAAATACTTATTTCCAAATAATATATGATCAAATTTTGCATAGGAATCTGCATTAACTTTTAAAACAAGATTTTGTAAAAGCAAATAGTCATTATCATGGGCTATTTTATATATTTTTTTCCCCATAAAATAACGAAAATGCCGACGTCTAAATGTTTTTTTAATAATTGGAAAAAAATATAGAACAATAATTATGATAATAGCTGTAAGTAAAGCAGCAATCGTAATTATACGAATCATATTAAGCAATTTCTAAAGCAACTTCCATCATTGCTTTAAATCCTGTTTGTCTTTCTTCTGCAGTTGCTTTACCTTCTTTAATAAAGTGATCGGAAACAGTTAATAAACATAATGCTTTTTTACCTAATCTAGCTGCAGTGCAATATAATGCATATGACTCCATTTCAACCGCTAAAACGCCCAATGAGGCCCATTTTTTCCAAGTTTCAGGATCAATATCATAAAAAATATCTGCGCTAAAAATATTTCCAGTATGAACAGGAATATTTTTTTCTTTACAAATATTGTATGCCTTCATTGCAAGCTCAAAATCTGCAATTGCACTATAGGAACCATTTAATTTAAATTGATTTCCCCAATTACTATCTGTACATGCTCCAACGCCTATAATAACATCAAAAAGATTAATATTTTCTTGATATGCACCACATGAACCTATACGAATAATTGTTTCAACTTCATATTCAGTATATAGTTCGTAACAATAGATGCCGATTGAAGGCATTCCCATTCCTGAAGCCATAACTGATACTTCTTTTCCTTTATATGTTCCTGTATATCCTAAAATATTTCTTACTGATGTCACTAAATGTGGATTTTCTAAAAAATTTTCTGCAATGAATTTGGCCCGAAGTGGATCTCCTGGCATTAAAACTACTTTTGCAAAATCGCCTTTTTTTGCGTTAATATGTGGTGTAGCCATATTCTTCCTCCTATAATAATACTTTAAAAACTTCCTTTTAAGTTTATCATAATAACAATAATTCTAACAAGAAAGAGATATTATTTTATAAAATTAGTTTTAGCTTTTTTTCTTGTTTAGGTAAACCAAATTTTTCCTTACCAAGGGTAATGCATTTAATAAGAAAAGCCATGTTTTTCGCTAAAGTTCTCATTGTTTGTTTGCCTTCTTCATCTTGGTTAGCTTCGCCAATAGATAAACCATGAATACTATTCCAATATTGACTTGACACTATTGGCATATTAGAAATAGTAAAATACTTATTTAATTCATCAAATGTCGAAGAACATCCTCCTCGTCTTGCACAAACAATACTTGCACCAACTTTCATTGATTTATCAAAGCTAGTGCTATAAAAAAGTCGATCAAGACACGATATTAAAGTGCCATTCGCGGATGCATAATAAACAGGACTTGCGATAATTAATCCATCAGCAGATTCAAATTTTAATGCTAATTCATTAACGATATCTTTAAATACACAATGACCTATTTTTTTACATTGATTACAAGCAATACAGCCACGAATGGTTTCAGTTCCTATTTGCACAATTTCAAATTCAATATCTTCATTTTCAAATACTTTTTTCATTTCATTTAGGGCAATGTCTGTGTTTCCATTAATTCTTGGGCTACCATTAATCGCTAATACCTTCATCTTTTTTTCCTCTTTTCATAGCTTATATTATATCATTTCTTTTTGCCTATATTTAGTAAATTACTATCATCATATGTAGTAATTTTTTCTTTATTTAAATAATATCTATAATTTGCTGAATCTAATATTCTATTTATTAATTCTTTAAAGCTCATTCCTTTGTCTTCAAATAAATAAAATGCAAGAGAACCTGGAATTGAGTTTATTTCATTTAAATATAACTTTTCATTCTTTGTATCAAAAAGAAAATCAAATCTAACCACTCCAAAACAAGAAAAGGCATGAAAAGCTTTTAAAGCATATTCATTGATTGTATCTGCTAATTCTTTTGTTATAATTGCCGGTATTTCTTTTTCATTCGTGGAGGAAAATTCTTCATATTTATCTTTAAAAGTTAGAATTCTATTATCATGATTAACTTCTTCAATAGAAGATATAAAAGTTTCTCTTTCATCACCTACAATAGCGACATTAAATTCTTTTAAAGATGAAATGCATTCTTCAATTAATATTTCACTATCTAATTTAAATAATAAGGTTAAATTTTTATTTAAATCTTCAATATCATGACATTTATATACTCCTATTGATGAGCCTAAATGAAGAGGCTTAATTATTAAAGGAAATGAATAATCTTCAATCAGTGTTTGAATATTAAAATGCATGTTTTTAAAAATTATTTGATTGATTTTGATTCCGTTAACAACGGGAATATCATTTTCTTTTAAGATTAATTTTGTCAAATATTTATTTTGAATAATTGATGATGATTCTACTCCACAATAAGTAACAGGAACTTTTAAAATGTCAAAAAAAGCTCCTAATGTTCCATCTTCCATTCCATTACCATGGACACATAATAAAACATCTTTAATTTTTTCTTTTTGAATTCCTTTAATAAAGTAAGTTTTATTATGTATTCGTTTAAAAAAGCCTCGTTTGAAGCCTTTTAAAGATAAATAATTTTCTTTCTTGTTTAAAGCCTTTCCATAATAAAAATTTCCATTTCTACCTAAATATATAAATAAACAAGGCTTTTTATTATTGATAAATTCTTCTTTTGCTAAAAAAGCGGTCACAATGGAAATATCATGTTCACATGTGTCACCACCAAAAACAATAGCTGTTTTTTTCATTAATGTCCTCCTAATCGAAGATTGTTTTTTTATTTTCAAGTGCTGTCAAGAAATCATCCATTATTTCTTTATAGAGTTTATTTGATAATGGAGGAAGCTTGTCTAAAGAGAAAAACTTGACATCGCTTGTTTCATGACAATGTTCTTGAATAAAAGATTTTAATCTTCCTTCAAATACAATGACAAATTCACTGAGTTTAGAACTAGAATATTGACTAACATCCTTAATTCCAAGTAAATTAAGAATTTCTACTTCCGCGCCTGCTTCTTGTAAACATTCCTTTTTTGCACCTTCAGAAGGACTATCATATAAATCAATCCAACCTCCTGGAAGTGACCATAAGCCATTTTTAGTTTCTTGTACCATTAATAATTCATGATTTTCATTAAATATTATTGTTCGTACTGAAAGATTAGGCGTTGGATAAACATTGCGTTCAAAATATAAAGGTCTTTCAAAACTTAAATTATTAAAGTTTTCAATTGCCTCAATTGTGATTTTCCGTATTTCTTCATAATTTTCTAAAGCATAAGGATCTTTAGAATATAGCAAACCAATTCTTGAAATGCTATGTATTTTAAGTAATATTTGTAAATAATCATTTTTGTTTTCCATTTTATTCACCCGGAATCATTATATGCTATTTTATAAATGTTTTAAATGTATCGTTTGCGATTAATAAGGCATTAATATTGTTGCTTTTAACGATTTCATAACCTTTATGAAAGTTATTAACTATTATTAATTTATTGATATTTCCATTATTAGTAATATATCCATCTTTTAAAGGATGTTCATAAGATGATGAAACAATAATTATTAAATCAAGATTAATTAATTCCTTTCCTAGCAAGTAATTGATGTTGTAATAATCTTTTCCTAATTCAATCACACCAGGAGTGATAATTGCTTTTTTCCCCTTAAAACACAATAAAGTTTTTATTCCTTCTTTAATTCCTTCATAATTTCCGTTATAGGCATCATCAAGAACAATCATATTATTAACTATTCTTTTTTCTAAACGATGCTTTTCGCCTTTTAAATTAGGAAGAATGCTTATTATTTCATCTTCAGTAAAGCCTAATGTTAAGGCAATTTTAATGACCACAGATAATGAAGAAAGGGTGAATATACCATATAAAGGTATTAATATTTCTTTTTCTTTAAAAGTTACAAATAATCCATTTTCATTTCTTTTGATTGATGAAAAGTATTCATTCATTGAATAGTTATAAAATTCATTTAAATCATCTTTTTTTTGATACAAATAATCATTATCTAAGCAATAATATCCTTCTTTACTAGCGGATAATAATTTTCTTTTTTCAAAAAATATATTATCTTTATTTTTAAAAGTGGCCAAATGCATAGCTCCAACAGAAGTTAATACTCCAATGTCAGGAGTAAATAAGGTTAATAATTTATCCATTCCTTTTAAAGAATCCACTCCGGCTTCAAGAATAATTATTTCATCATAATCTTCAATTTCGTTATTTATAAATTTAGTTAAGCCCATTAAGGTGTTAACTGAGCCTTTTGAAGCACGAACTTTAAATTTATAACTTAATATTTGGGATAAATAATATTTTAAAGATGTTTTTCCATAGCTTCCAGTAATGGCAATTATAAGACGGTTTTTATTATTTTTAAGTTTAATTTTTGCTTTTTTAATATATTTTTTTCTAATTATTAATTCAAATATAAATTCAAAATGGTTACATAATATAACACAAATAATACTTAAAAATGGAATGCTTAATAAAGTGTAATTTATCATTTTAAGAGGTAAAAAGAAAATAAAAGATAAAAATAAACTAATAATTATCATAATGGAAATACTTCTTCTTGTGTATTTAAATTTTAAAGAAGGAAATAATAAAATATATATAAATAAAATAGTAAAAGATATAAAGAAAGTTAATTCACGATTAATAAAAAAATTTAAAAAAATTAAAAAAAGTAAAGAAATTAAGCAAATTATTCCATATTTTGTTTTATATATTTGCCATAAATTTTTTAAGAGTCGTTTATTATCGTAATATTGTAAAATAAGGATGCTTTCTTCTTTTAAGGAAAAGAAAAAAAATAGTAAAAAAGTTAATGATTTAATTATTATATTCATAAATTTCCTCAATTATCTTTTGAATTAATAAAGAATACCTTTTAAAGGCAAAATGATTACCATCTAGCTCGTATAAACTAATATTTTTATATTTATCAGGTAGCTTTTTTAATTTTTTATTCGGAACCTCATAATCATCTTTTCCAATAATAATAACTATTTTATTCGATAAATATCTTAAATCTTTATCAAAATAAGTATTGACCATTTTTAAAAATGTTCTTTTTAAATAGTAATTATATATTTGATTGTCATTACTGCCTTTTAAAATCGTAGGAATATGAGAAATAACTCGTTTTTTTAGTAAAAATTTACATAATTTAAACATTTTTATTTTTATATATTTTTTTATCGAAAAGGTTGGCTTTAAAATCGAAGGAGATAATAATATCAAAGGTATTTCCTTAATTCTTAATGAGTACGCGATTGCGACTTTTCCTCCACAAGAATGCCCAATAATTAATGAAGGAATGATTTTTTCTTGATTCAATATATCATTAATATATTCAAGAATACTTTCAATTTTATAGGCTTTAGAAAAAGGAAAAGACGAGAAAAAAGGTAAATCTATTAAAATGTAGTTATATTTATCTTTGATATCATTAGCTAAACTTAATAATGATTCTTTTCTTTGTCCCCAACCATGAAAAAAAACAATCCAGTAATTGCTTTTATTAACTTTATTGATAAAATAGTTGTTCATTTAATCACCATATTATTTATATGCCTTATATGGTGTAAAAATAAACAAAAAAAGAAGAATTATTACTCTTCCTTAATGTCTTCTCCGGCTTCTGGTTTTAATAATTCAGTAAGTTTTGACTTGATATTGCTAGCAAAACATTTTTCAAGTCGTCCTTGTTGATAGATATGAATCGAACCTGTTTCTTCAGATACAGTAATTGAAACGCAATCATGAGATTCAGTAATTCCTAATGCGGCACGATGACGAGAACCTAAAGATCCAGGCATCGCCTTATTAGAAACGGATACTGAGTCAAAAATTACCCCAGCGCGAATAATTTGGCCTTCTCTTATAATTGTTGCGCCATCATGAAGAGGGGTTCCTTTATAAAATATTGTTCTTAATAATTCATTTGTGGCTTGGGCTTTAAGATTAGACCATCTTGAAAAATTATCTGTAGTAATTCGATCTTCTCTTTCAATACAAATTAATGCACCACATTTTTCATGTGACATGGCGATTATTGCATTAGCTAATTCATCACATAATTCATAAGAACTATTTTTTTCAATATTGTTCTTTTTAATATTAAATATTCCATAAATATGAAATTCATCACGCAATACACTTCTAATTTCATTTCCAGTTAAAATAACTATGACCATCGTAACAATAATTAATGCGACTAATGAAATTAATGTACATGTATTAAATCCTAAGGTTATAGAGGTTAAAATTAAAATAAATAAAAGAGAATAAATTAATTTAATACCTCTTGATTTAATAAATTTAAAAATAAAAATTGCTAAAGCGGCAATAACTAAAACCGAAATAATATAATCAACAATAAAGGCTGGATTTTGAAAGTTACTTCCGATATTTGAAAAATCATTTGCTAAAGTAGATAAAAAATAAAACATGGTACTACACCTACTTTCTAATTTGTATAAGGTTATTAAAAGATAGTAAATCTATCTATATATATCTTTTATCAAAAAACACATTTAAATTAATCTAGCAAAAAAAGGTAAAGCATCATAAAACTGATGTCACCGCACCTATAATTATTGCATAATTATTCAAATTTTGAAAAGAAAATATTTAATTTTCTCAATTTTTTTGCTATATTTACCCCATTTTCATTAATTAAAAGATAATCAATATTCCTAAAATGAATATTATTGATGCTAGAAGAAAAGAAATTATTCCCATTAGTGATTGTTTGTTTGAAAAATGGGACACAGAAATTGAAGCAAAACATCCTGATATCGATAAAACAATCATGCCTAATCCTAAATCGTTTGAAATAATATTGTTTTTCTTTAAAATGAAAAAAACAATTGCCACTAAAGTGAAGAATAAAGAGCCAAAAAAAGCTAATTTTTTTACATTTTTAATTTTTATTTCCTTTTTTTCTTTAATTACATGTAGTTCGTGATGATAATAATTAAATTCGTGTAAATCGACTTCTTTAAAGGCGTTTGCTATTGATAATATTCCTTTTACATTGTTTAGAGAACCATTTTTGAATTGCATTACAAGGAGATTCTTTTCTTTTTTTCCTTCTTCATTAAAAATTTCATAAGCGTTAGAGGATGTAAAACCAAATTTTGAAAAATAATCTTTTTCTCCATACACAAATATATGTTTATATCCTAAAAATTTAGCCTCATCAATCGCGGCTTTAAGCAAAGTTTTTCCAACTCCTCTTCTTTGATACTCATCATGAACAACAATTGGTCTTAATAACAAAGTCGGTATCTCTCCGTTATCTGTTTTTATTGTGGCATTACTTATGGTAATAAAACCGATTATAACGCCTAATTCTTCTGCAACAAAAGTAAGTTCTTTATTAAAATCTTTTGTACCTCGTAATTTACATATTTTGTAATGTTCATAACAGGGATTATCATCATTTGTTTTTAAAACTTTATAAATTAGTCGTTCAACTTCAAGACGATCTTTTCTTGTCTCTTTGCGTATACTAAACATTGTCCTCCTCCTTTTTAAAAAACTTAAGTTTATTCAAGTTAGTTGTTAACATAATTATTCCTAGAGCAATTGCTAAAAGGGAAATCCATTGTGATGTTGAAAGAATAAAAATGCCTCTTATTTCATCACCTCTAAAGAATTCGATAACAAATCTCCATAATCCATAAAGAAGGAAGTATAATCCACTTAAAAGATATGGCTTTTTATTTTTTATAAACATTTCGATAATTAATAAGAAACTAAATAATAAAAATAAAAATATAGCTTCATATAATTGAACAGGAATAACATAGACACCTTCTTCTAAAAAAGGAAAATGTACTCCATAAATTGATGATGTTTCTTTACCATAGCAGCATCCAGCAAGATAGCATCCTATTCTTCCAAATGCATGACCTAAAGGAATAACAGGAATGCACAGTTCTATAAAAGTATTAACGGGTAATTTATAGATTTTTAAATATAGAAGTCCCATTGCTATTCCCCCGATTGCGCCTCCATAAAAAACTAAACCGCCTTCACTCCATAAATATTTATAAACATCTTGAAAGCTTTTAACATCGCTTAATCTTGTAATAAAATATAATAATCTTGCTCCTACTAAGGCACCAAAAAGAACAAAAATGGCTAAAAAATAAATATCTTGATTGGATACTTTTTTTCGGTGATGATTTTTAATTAATACTGTTAATAAAGATAAAATAACGCCGACAAGCATCATTAAAGTATATGAATCAACATTAAAACCAAATATATTTAAAGTGGGTTTCATTTTTGGTCCTCCTAGTAGAGATAGAATATCATTAATCTAGCATTTTTTCTACATTTTAGAGCCGTAAATAAAGCAAAAGCCCTAATAATCAGGGCTTAAGGTTTAATTATTTAATGATGGCAATAATGTAGTCTTCGACTTCAAAAGAATTATTGAAATATAATAATCGATATTTTCCTTTTAAAGTAGAAGAATTATTATCGATACTCTCCCAACTATTATTATTTTCTTTTTCTAAACCCATTTCAGTTACTCGACCGTATTTATAAGCATATGATTCTAATAATAAATATAATTCTTCGTAGATATAGTCACCATCTAAAGTGAGGTTAATTGTTGATGTTTTAGAGGAAGAGATGTTGATTTTATTATCTGTATCATTTTTTAAAATGTTAATAAATCCTTCTTTATTTTGAGTAGTTTCATTAACTTCACCATGAACACTAGTAGGGTTTGATACTCTTATTCCTTCATTTGCGGTGGCAATATAGGCTACTAAAGTGTATTCTCCATCTTCTAATAAAGGCAGTTCAATTGTGGCTTTTTGTGTTAATTTAAATTTGCTATTATCAACGAGTTTATTTTGATTGTATTCATATGTAAGAGGATTTTCAAAATCTAAATTATATAAATCATAGTATTGATTATTATTCTCTTTAGCAAAAGCAAAACAGACTTGATAATTAGTATTATTTGTTAATAACGAGTTTTGTTCTATTTCAACACTAATATTATCAATAATTAAACTGGTTTCAGAATTAGTAATACTACCATTAGAAACAATATCTACATCCGCAAAAGAGTAAGAATCATCAATTTCCCATTGTCCATTCATTTTAGTGACAGGATAATCTTCATATTTTTTATATAAATTAGCAAAATTATTAATTGAATCTTTTTCTATTTGAACAGCATTATTAATACTATTAAAATCATTGATATGGTTATTTTGCCATAAGTAATATTTACTAAAATCTGTTGAATCTTTTTTCGCAAATGTTAAGGCTTCTTTAATAACATTAAAATCATCTTTAAATGTAAATTGATATTCTTTCATGAGCGATTCTAAATTATTTAAGATAAAGTCGATATTACTTTCAGTAAATTGTAAATTAATTTCACCATAGAAGTCCATATCACCAATTGGATTAACACAAGTTCCAAGTACTTCACCGCCGTTAAAAGAATCACCTTTTTTTAATTCTTTACCATTTGAAAATTTTGCAATTACATCGCTTTGTGAATCGGTGAAATAACTTCTATTATCCCCTTCTCCGTTATATAAGACTTTGAATTGTTCTCTTTGGTCATATAGATTTGCGTCACCAACTTCGCTATCTAAGGCATCGATATAGAAACAGTCTAATCCTTTTATTCCAGTTGTAAAAATTGAAACTGAATTATCATCAATAGAAATCATATCGCTTTTACCATCAGAGCTTACTAATTTAATGCTTCCAAAGTATTCACCAATTGAACCATCGTAATTTCCAATTGTATAGGTTGTTTCATAGATGGCTTCATCTTTTATAACAAAATTAGAAAATGACATTGAGTCTTTAGCGTATATTTCATTATATGATGTTGACATAATATCCCAATATCCTTTGTCTTTGTTTGCAACAATTACTAGTAAGTCATCTTCTTGTAAAAGAGTAAATTCATATCTTAATCCAGGAATATAGGTCATTCTACTTTTAGCTTTAGTACCGCTATTAGAGATGAACATTTCAAATGTATTTTGTCCTAAATCATTTTGATATCTTCGACAAATTTCATATTGCTCTTTATCTTGAGATATTATAGTTTCGCTATTTTTATCAACTGTTAAAAGAATTTGGGTATTACCATCAAATTTAATCCACATATCGGTAGTTCTAATTGATTCTTTTGTAAGTTCAATTAAAGAAGAACCTTTTTTGGCACTATGTTCGATACTATCTGAATAGCTATAAAAATAAGATAAGAAATTAGAATAGTCTTCCAAACCACTCCAAGTATATCTTGTGCCATCCTTCTTAAAAGCGGATTTAACTTCATGATTTGGTTTTAAAGCATATTTTTTGGTTGCTTTTTGAATTTGCTTAAAAGCTTCCTTTCCAGAAGTGAAAAGATCACCTTCATTTCTTAATTGGTTTTCATCAAGTCTTTCATTTGCTAATAAAATTTTAGCAATATCCACTCCTTCAGGATTTTTAATTTTCTTATTATTGTTGCATCCTGTTAAAGCCATTATTGCAGTTATAGCTAATAAAATGTTCTTTTTTTTCATTGCTTTTATCCTCCTTTTTATATTGTTTATATTTTTTATAAACTTTTTATCATTTTTACTAATATTATTAAGATATCAATAAGGTATCTTTATTAATGAAAAGTTTAATTTTTTATTTTGCGTTAGCGGTACATTTCGATTTAGAACTAAGTTCAAATCTTAGGCCTTATTCTATATTAAAGAAAGTGAAAAAACAATTAATTTTTGTATTATTTTAAATATTACTTTTAAGGTGTTAATTTGTAAAATAAAAGCATCAATTTGCTTCTTAATTCAAATTGATGCGGTTTGTGTATTAAATTTAAAATGTATGTTCAAATAGTATCGAAAAACCAATAATTATTAGGACAATTCCACCAATAAAAGGGGCAATTTTGTTAAACATATTACCAATTTTTTTGCCAAAAAGTCCTCCAATTAACGAAAGAATAAAAGTTATAGTAACAATAATAGGAACGATTTCCCATATTGTCATTTTTTGATAATTATCCACATTTAAAGAAGCATATAAAGATATTCCTACCGCAAGAGCGTCAATACTTGTAGCAATACTTTGAATTAACATTTCGCCAATAGTCAATTCACCCTTAGTAATAGATTCTTCATTCTTAGAATCATCTTTATTTTTTCTAACTTCTTTAATTCCATCATAAACCATTTTTCCGCCTAAGTAACAAAGAAGAACTAAAGCAATCCAGTGGTCAATAGATTTTACAATACCATCAATATTGTTATTTAAACTTGTTAACGACATCAAATAATATCCTATAAGTGGCATAATACCTTGGAATAATCCAAATAGAACTGCGGTTAAAATCATTCTTTTTTTTGTAAAATTTCGATATACAAGTCCATTAGTAATTGAAACTGTTGTGGCATCAACCGCTAAAGAGCAAGATAAAATTAATACTTCAATAATTCCCATGAAAAAAATCTCCAATGATATATATATTTAAAATAGTTTATATAGATACTTAAAAAGCCCAATTTCCGTTTTGGAAAATTAATACTTCGCTTCCATCTTCTAATATTCCTTTGATTTCTAAATCAGGAGCCCCAATCATAAAATCAACATGAATCATCGAATCATTAACGCCCATTTCATCAAATTGTTCCTTTGTGTATTTGGAGTAATCTTTAATACAATTTGAAAAACCTCTTCCTAAGGCTAAATGGCAAGAAGCATTTTCATCAAATAAGGTGTTATAGAATAAAATATTTGAATTTGAAATTGGTGAATCATATGGAACTAACGCTACTTCACCTAAATATGAAGCATTCTCATCCATTGAAATCATTGTTTTTAATAATTCTTCACCTATACGAGCGTGAACCTCAACGGCTTTTCCATTTTCAAATCTTATAGAAAAATCTTCAATTAATTCTCCATTATAAGATAAAGGTTTAGTTGAATAAACAATACCTTCTGCTTCTCCTTTTTTAGGAGTAACAAAACATTCTTCTGTAGGCATATTTGGATTAAAGTAAATTTTACTTGTCGCGGTGTACTCGCCACCACCTAAAAATAAGGCATCTTTAATTAATCCGACTTTAAAATCAGTACCATTACTGGAATGATAATGCAATTCTTTTAATCCTAAACTATTTAAATAGTCACATTTACTTTGCATTTCTTTGTTATGTTTTTCCCATGCTAGAATAGAATCTTCATCCACTCTGGTGGTATATAAAATTGCATTCCATAATTTATTAAATGCGACAGTTTTAGAATCGTTTGGGAATACTTTTTTAGCCCAAGCGTAAGAAGGAACCGCAACGATAGTCCATTGATATTCGTTTTCCATTCTATCCCTAAATGGTTTAATTTTTGGAAATCTAATCTTCATTGCTTTTGAATTCTTTTCTTGATCAATACCCTTTAATGAATCTGGATCGCTTGATTCAATATAAATCATTACTGGTAATGTTGAAGCTTGCCATTCCCATTTTGCAAGTTCCCAATCTTCTAAAGAACCTAGAGTTTTAACACTTTGATATTTAACATCTAATTTATGTAGTTCATCATCGTTCCATTGCACAATAACTTTTTTTGCTCCAGCTTTATAACACTCTTGAACAACAAGATGAACAAATTCACTTTGATCGATTTCCGCTCTTATGATAACATCTTGACCATTTTGGACATTTGCGCCTACACGAGCAATTAATTTGGCATATTTTTTTAATACAGTTTTTTTCATACTCATCCTTCTTTCGCACTTAATAATAACACAAAATTTTATTAATATAAATTTAATAAAAATTATTGTAATATTTCTATGTTAAGATATTATTATATTTTCAAATGAAAAAAGTTTTTTAAAGGAGGAATATTTGCATGAAGATAAAGTTAAGTGATTATATTGATAGTATTTTTTTGTTAATAATTGGAGTTTTATTTTTGATATTTCCAACGCGAATGATTAATTGGGTTGGTTTAATTGTGGGTATTTATTTTATAGTTAAAGCATTGATAGGTATATTGTTTCCTCTTGTTTTCCCATTATCAAGGCTTTCTGCAGGAGTTAACTTATTTATTGGAGTTATGTGTTTAGTATTATGGGGATTCTTCTTAAAATTTATCATGATTTTAATGGGAGTAATTCTATTAGGAGAAGGATTAACTAGCTTAACAAAAACCCCACTTAATTTAAAAGACAAAAATACTTATTTACCTAATTTACTAGCGCTTCTTGAAACTTTGTTTGGTGTTACAATTTTTGTTACCGCAATTGTCGATGCTGAAAATGTTTTAGGAATTTTATCGGGTATTGTATTAATTATCCTTGCAGTAACATCATTTATTAATGCAATATATGGAAATCAATACCATGTATTTGGTAATAATTCAGATGCAAGAATTAAATCAAACGCTGATGTTATTGATGCTGAAATATTAAATGAAAAACATACTCATCAAGATTAAAGAGTATTTTTAGGACCTTTTTTAGATAGGAAAATTTAAAGATAAAAATCAAAAGGGACTGTTAAGTAAACTATATAACTTGATTTCTTTTATGGCAATTTTAAATGTATTTATTTTAAATTAGTTAATTCGATAAAATGTGGCAAACTTTCACACCATTTGCAGAAAATATTCCACTCTTTTAATTTATGATGTTTTCGTTGATTATACATAGTTTTTAATTGTTGATAATTTGTTGTCATAGTAGCGCCCAAACAAAATCCACATGGAAGAGAAGCAACTATCTTTCTCCATAATAGTTGTTTAGTTTCTCCTTCTTCTAATGTTTTATATTCCTCAACCATTTTTGCAATTATATTTAAAACTTCTTTCGATGTTTCATTAACACATTGCTCGTTAATATCAAATTTTATTAAACAATGCATTGTTGATTGAGAAGAAATAAAATCAAACCAATGGTATCTTTGAGCTTGTTTCCACCAGTAAAGAGGTGCGGTTACATCCATTTGAACTAGAATGCCTTTTAAATAGTTATCATGGCCTTCTCCAGATTTAGTTGTTCCTAATTTTACCGCTCTTCTAAAATCCGCTTCTGTTACTTCGCTATCATCTATAATAGTTCTCATCGGATTTCCAGATGCTTTAACTGCTCTATCAAGTCCATAGATTGATGTGTTTTTAATGTTGAATTCCATTTTTATATGCCTCCCATACATTTTTTAATAATGATAATCTTGTTAATAATCCTACTCCTCCAGGAACTGGTGTTTGAAGTTTGACTTTTAGACCGGGTTTACAATCACCATATAGCTTTCCTTCTTCGCGAACAATACCAATATCAACAATAATGGCATTTTCTTTATAAGAAATTGATTCATCTAACATCCATTTTTTACCAACTGCACTAAATATTAAGTCGGCATTTTCTAAATATTTTCTTTTGTCTTCTTCTTTAGTTCTTGAATGTAAAACTGTACAGTTCGTGCTTAAATCAATTAATAACTTTGCTAAAGGTCGACCGACGATATTACTTCTTCCAATTACAACAGCATTTTTCCCACTAAAAGATACTTTTTCTGCTGTTAAATAATCTATAATTCCTTTAGGTGTACAAGCAATAAATGAAGAACATGGATGAAATCCATCAACATCCTTTAAAGGGTTAATGTATAATTTAACTTTTTCTTCATTTATATGTGAAGGCAAAGGCATTTGAACAATATATCCGTGAACATCGTTGCGAGTGTTTAATTCATCCAATAATTTAAATAAATCTTCTTCATTAGTGTCTAAAGGTAGTTTTATTAATTCAGAAAGAATACCGACTTCATTACAATCCTTAATTTTACCTTTAACATAGGCATTACTTGCTGGATCATCATTCATTTGGACAATTACTAGATGAGGCTTATTTAATAATTTATCAATTTCTATTTTTATTTTTGTTTTTTCTTGATTAACGAATTCTTTTATTTCCATAATAATACTCCCTAAAAGCAACTTCTTTAAGATTATATCATGATTTTTTTTGTTAACTATATATCTTTTTGTTAATTTACAAAAAAATACTTTTAAATATAGTTTTTAGTGTTTAGCAGCATTAATAATTGATGAAAAAATAATGATACTGTGTATTAATTTGCTATATTATTAATTGTTATTAAGCAAATCGATAAAGGATATTTATAAATCAATTATAATTTAATGTGTTATAATTAATAAAAGGAGAAAAAAGAAATGGCAAATTCAAATTTAAAAGAGAATAAATTAATTAGAGTCTTTGCTTTACCATTTCGTAAAGTAATTAAAACTTTTTTTCCTATAGCTTATGTTAAAATTCAATATAGATATATAACTCATCATAAACTTAATTTAAAAAATCCAATAAGGTATACAGAAAAGCTTCAATATTTAAGAATATATACTTATCCTAAAAATGATTTAGTTAGTAAATGCGCTTCTAGAGATGGTTTAAGAGAATACGCAAACGAACTAGGGTTAGAAAAATATCTAGTCCCAATTATAGGTATTTATTCTTCTTTTGAGGAAATTGATTTTGATAAATTACCTAATGCTTTTGTGATGAAATGTACGCATGGAAGTGCGATGAATGCAATAATTGAAGATAAATCTAAAATTAATGTATCAGCGTTAAGAAAGCAATTTAATAAATGGCTTAAAACTAATTATGGTAAAAAAACAATGGAAAAACATTATTCTCCTATTAAACCAAAAATAATAATTGAGCATTTATTAAAAGAAAATGATTACTTACCTATTGAATACAAAATACATGTATTTAATGGAAAAGCTAAATCATTATATGTAGTTACAAATAGAGGAAAAGATATTCGTTATACTAATTTTTATATTAATTGGGAAAGATTTGATGGTTCACAATTTAATGGATGGAAAAGTAGTGAGGTAGAGCCTACAAAACCTAATAATTTTGATGAAATGATTCATCTTGCCGAAACTTTAGCTTCGCCTTTTCCTTTTGTACGAGTCGATCTTTATTCAATTGAGGGTAAAATATACATTAGTGAAATGACCTTTACACCGGCGAAAGGAACACTTATACTTGATGATGATAATGTTGATTTTGAAATGGGTAAATGGTTAACGATAAATATGGAGGAGTAAATTATGGTAGGAAGTAGAATACTTAAAGGCGCAGGTTGTGTAGCAATCGCGGGCGCTATTGGGGTTATTGTCATATATGGAGGTCAGGAAAAAGAAGAAGTATGTGGAGATGAATCTCCAATTGGATATTATGGTGATAAAGAAAGCCATTTTCCAAAAGAAAATATTGAAGTTGCCGAAGATAGAAATTATACCTATTATCCAAAAGAATTAGAAGCAAATGAAACTGAAAATATTGATTCCTCACAAGAAATACTAAGCAACGAAATGAAAAATAGTCCTCATATATTTGTTAATCCTCAAACAGGTGTTAAGAATATAAGTGATGTTGAAGATACATTTTGTGAAAAATATGCTGAAAAATTGTCTAATTATGATATAGAAGATGTTAGAAAGAATTCTATTTTTTATAATATGGCTTATGCTGAATATTATGGCTTAATAGATTATGCTAATTTAAATCAAAAAATAAGAATCCCCTATATTTTTGATGGAGGGATAAATTGTAGTCACGCGAAAAGTCAAATTTATATTAAAGAAAGTGTTGGAGAAAATGAAGATTTAATTCCAACTTTTGATTTAGAAAAAAAGGCAACAAGTATGGAGTATTTTGGAATATATGCTTCTTGTAATGATGGTAATATGGATGTTGAATTTACCTTTTCGCTTTTAAAAAAAGATACAGATAATAAATATACTCGTTACAATTTTGTTTTTGATGTTAATATAGGTGGAAATACTCAAGGAGAATATCCTAGTTTCTTTGGAGCTTATTTTGAAGATTTTGCTGGATTTGATACCAACAATTTAAAAGATTGTTCTGTTATTAGTATTTCTTATAAAATAAAAGAAAACGGATGGCATAAATCAGGCAATGAAGAATTTGCATTTTTAAAACTTTATGAGATATTGCTTCCTGAATCTAATTGGCAATAAGAAAAGACATCGTGGTGATGCCTTTTTTTGTTAATGTTTCTTTAATTCTTCTACAATTAATTTATTGGTTAATGCTGGATTAGCTTTTCCTTGTGATTTTTTCATAACCATTCCTACTAAAAAGCCAATAGCTCTATCTTTACCATTTTTATAATCTTCGATTGATTGAGGATATTCATTTAATACTTGCATTACTAAACTTTTAATTGATTCCTCATCACTTATTTGGGTCATGTTTAATTTACTTGCAATTTTAGAAGGTGATTCAAAAGTCTTAAGCATAATTTCAAATACTTGTCGACTTTGTTTTGAAGAAATAGTACCTTTAGTAACCATTTCAATTAATTCTGCAAGTAAGGAAGGTTCTAATTTAAAATCACAAATGGTAATCATTTCTTTATTTAAATAGCCCATAACATCCACCATTACCCAGTTACATGCTAATTTGTATTGATTAGTGTGTTTACAAACTTCATCAAAATAAATAGATACATATTTATCTGATAATAATTGATCAATGTCATAATCTCCTAAGCCATATATATATTTATAAGTTTTTCGTTTTTCTTCCGCTAAAACAGGGCAAGTTCTGATAGCTTCTTCAATAAATTCATCGGATAACTTAATTGGAGCAATATTTGCTTCTGGAAAGTATTTATAATCTACTGCATCAGTTTTCTTTCTCATTAGTACTGTGCTTTTTGTAGCCTCATCAAATCGTCTTGTTTCTTGTTCTACAGGTATTCCAGATAAAAGTAATTGAGTTTGCCGTTTAATTTCACATTCAATCGCACGTTCGATATTAGCAATTGAATTTAAGTTTTTAATTTCAACTTTTGTACCAAATTTGTCACTTCCGTATGGTCTTAAGGAAATATTAACATCACATCGAAGTGATCCTTCTTCCATTTTTCCATCGCTAACATCAGCAAAAACTACAATTGAACGAATAGCTTCAACATATTTTCGTGCTTCTTCACCGGTTCTAAAATCTGGTTTAGTAACGATTTCAATTAATGGTGTTCCAGCACGATTATAATCTAATAAGGAACAATCCATTAAATGGAGCTGCTTACATGTATCTTCTTCTAAATGAATTCTTTCAATTTCGATATGGCGAGTGCCAGTTGATGTCTCGATATCAATATATCCATTTCTTCCGATTGGTCTTTTATCTTGAGTGATTTGAAACCCTTTTGGTAAATCAGCATAAAAATAATTTTTACGATCAAAATGAAGTTCGTTATCAATGGTCATGTGAAGCGCATGAGCAACACGAATACCATTAATTACTGCTTGCTTGTTTACCACTGGCATTGTACCAGGAAAGGCAAAATCAAGAGGCATAACATTAGTATTTGGTAAAGAACCAAATCTGACTGGTGAGGTGGAAAACATTTTTGTGTTTGTTTTCATCTCAACATGAATTTCAAGTCCAATAATTGCTTCAAAATTCATTATTTTTCCCTCCTTGTTGATAAATTATATAATCCGCTGGCTTTTTCTAGAGCATTAGCAATTTGAAATACTTCGCCTTCATTAAATGCTTTACCCAGTATATTCGCGCCAAAAGGCATATCATCCATAAATCCAATAGGAATAGTAATTGAAGGTAAACCGGCAAAATTACCTAGGACTAAGTGGTTATCGGCGATTAAATATTCACTAGATAATTTATCTGAACTATCACTGAATTTAGGCGCGATTGAAGAGGAAGCAGGTAAATAAATAACATCATTGTTACTTAATATATTATTAATTACATCAACGATTTTATGACGATTCCGTAACGCTCTTAAAAATAAAACATCTTGATTTTCTTTCATTAGGGCAAAACTTCCTAAGACAAAACGTCGTTTTATTAATTCACTAAAACCTTTAGTTCTTGCATTCATCATTACTTCTTCGTAAGTGGCACCTCCATAGCGAGGTCCAAATTTAATTCCATCTAGATTTGCATTATTTGAGGTTGCTTCTGCACAAGAAATAATAAAATAAGTTGGAAATAAAGACTCTAATAGTTTTCTATCAACAGAAACATGATTAATAATTGCTCCTTTTTCTTCTAACCATTTTAAAGATTTATTGAATTGATTAACAATTTCTTGACATTTAATTGCATTAATTACTTCATCAATAATTGCAATTTTTTTACCAGTAATATCTTTATTTAAGTAAGCGGTATAATCTTCAGTTTCTTTAAAAGAACATGTTGAATCATTATAATCGTGACCCGCAAGTAAGTTTAATGATATTGCGGCATCTTCAACACTACGAGTAAAATAGGCAACATGATCTAAAGAAGGGGCGAATGGAAATAGTCCAAAGCGAGAAATTCTTCCCCATGTTGGCTTAAAACCAACTAAGCCACTATAGGAAGCTGGTTTACGAACTGAATCTCCTGTATCAGAACCTAGTGCAAATGGAACAATTGCGTCAGCAACCGCAACTGCAGAACCGCAGCTTGAACCACCTATGATGCGTTTATGAGATGAATCATAAGGATTATATGTTGTTCCTAAATGACCAGTTGTTCCTGTTCCTCCCATTGCGAGTTCATCTAAAGTTGTTTTACCGATAATAATAGCTTTTGCTTCTTTTAATTTTTTTACTACAGTAGCGTCAAATATTGGAATATAATCTTTTAAAATATCACTTGATCCTGTAGTTCTTAATCCTTTTGTGGAATAATTGTCTTTAATGACAATAGGTATTCCCCAAAATAAATTATCTTCTTCGACTTTTTCTAAGTTACTAGCAAAACTTAAAGCTTCTTCTTCATTTAATGTTTCAAAAGCATTGTCTTTATTTTCTTTTGCTCTTTTTAAGGCTTCTTTGGTTAATTCTAAAGGTGTTGTTTTACCCTCTACTAAAGCTTGGTGAATTTCTTTAATTGTTAAATTTAGTATACTCATTATAACACCACCTTTGGAAGTCTAATTTGATTTTCGACGACATCTTTTGCATTGCTTAAAGCTTCATCAATAGAAATAGTTTCCATAACTGAGTCATCTCTTAAATATGAGACTGTTACATCAAATGGGAAAACCATTGGAGAATAGTTATCAAGAGATTCGTCGCCAAGTAATTCCATTTGTTTTAAGATGATATCAAATTCATTTATTAATAATTCATATTGTTCATCGGTCATATCAAATAACAATCGGTGGGCACAATCTTGAAGTAATTCTTTTGTAATTTCTTTCATCTTTAATCATCCTTTCCTTCTAAATGAGAAATAAATTCTTCTTCATCCATTGTTTGTATTCCAAGCGCATTTGCTTTATCTAATTTTGAACCAGCTTCAACTCCATAAATAACAATATCTGTTGCTTTGGAAACTGAACCAGTAACTTTTGCGCCTAAATCTTCTAAAATTGTTGTTGCTTCTTTTCGACCATACTTATTAAGTGTACCAGTTAAAACAATTGTTTTTCCAGTAAAATATGAGCTTTCTGAAGTAGTTTTACCTAAATAATTAAAATTCAGGCCTAATTCCTTTAATTCACTTAGCATTGATAAATTATTTTCATCTTTAAAATAATCACTAATAGATTTTGCTGAAACTGGTCCAATATCAGGAATTGCTAATAGAGTATCTTCGCTAATATTAAAGAAAGTTTCTAAAGATACAAATCTTTTTGCTAATACTTTTGCAGTTTTGGCACCAACTTCTTCAATGCCTAAGCCAAATAATAATCGTTCTAAAGATTGTTTTTTTGATTTTTCAATTGAATCTAATAATTTATCAACACTTTTGTCAGAAAATCCATCTAGTATTAATAAATCTTGACGATATTGATGTAAGCAATAAATATCAGGAATTGACAAGATTAATTCTTTATCAAATAATTGTTCAATTACTTTTTCCCCTAATCCTTCGATGTCCATAGCGTCTTTAGAAGAAAAATGAATAAGTCCTTCAAGATGTCGTGCTTGACAGTGTGGATTCATACAGAAATGCATTGCATCTATCTTTTCTAACTTTTCTCCACAGACTGGACATGCATCAATCATTTTAAATTCTAATTCTTCACCATTTCTTCGTTCTTTAATGACTCTAACAACTTCAGGAATAACATCGCCTGCTTTTCTAATAACGACTGTATCTCCTATTTTTAAATCTCTTTCTTTTACAAAATCTTCATTGTGAAGAGTTGCTCTTTGAATTAATGAACCTGCTACTCTTACAGGAGATAAAACTGCATTTGGGGTGATTTTACCAGTTCTTCCAACGGTAAATATAATATCTTCTAAAGTTGTCATAACTTCCTCAGGGGGAAACTTATAGGCAATGGCCCATTTTGGTGTTTTTGCTGTATAGCCTAAAATATCATAAGAAGTCATATCATCAACTTTAATAACTATTCCATCGATATCATAAGGTAAGGATGGCCTTTTTATTGTATATTCTTTGATATAATCCAAAACCTCTTCTATTCCATTACAAATTCTTCTTTCAGGATTTGTTTTGAATCCAAGTTGTTGCACAAATTTTAAGGCATCACTATGTTTTTTTATACCGAATTCACCAGCATTAACGAAATAGTACCAGAAAGCATCTAATTTACGTGACGCTGCTATTTTGGAATCTAATTGTCTAATTGAACCTGCAGCGGCATTTCGTGCATTGGCTAGAAGAGGTTCTCCGTTTTCTTCTCTAATCTTATTAAGTTTTTCTAAGGTCGCTTTTGGCATGAAAACTTCACCACGGACTTCAAAAGGCATTTTTGAAGAAATATGAGAAGGAATTGATTTGATTGTTAAAACATTGCTGGTAACATCCTCACCAATGGTTCCATCTCCTCTTGTAGCGGCGTAATTTAATTGACCATCAACATAGTCAAGACTCATTGCTAATCCATCAATTTTCATCTCGCACATATATGTAACTGTAGGAATGTTTAATGTTTCTCTTACTTTACGATCAAAATCTCTTAAATCTTCATCATTGAAAGCGTTAGCAAGAGAAAGCATTAATCTTTTATGAGTTATTTTTTTAAATTCGCTAGCAACTTGACCTCCCACTCTTTGACTAGGAGATAAAGGAGAACGAAGCTCAGGATATTGTTCTTCTAAATAAATGAGCTCTTGCATTAAACGATCATATTCTGCATCACTAACGGAAGGTAAATCTAAAACATAATATTCATAATTATATCTATTTAGTAATTCTGTAATTTCTTTTACTCTTTCTGAGGTCGTTTTCATGCATCAAATCCTCCTTTTTTTATTCTCTTTAACATTGAATGTTTAGCTATAATATTTTTGGTTCCAACATTTTTAAACGAAATTTGTAATATTGTATCGCCAATTTTTTGAATAACAACCCCATCGCCAAATGAAGCGTGACTAACTAAATCACCGATTTGCCAATCATCAACATCGTTTGTTTGTGTGGATGAAGCTTTTTTAATAATATCTTTTTTAACAGAAGTGCTTGGTTCTTTGGTAATTGGTTGATAAGTTGGTTTAAAGCTAATACCAGCTTCTTTAATAAATCTTGAAGGTACTTTATTTCCTCCAACCACAAATGAATAATCGCTATTACAACTTAAATATAATTTCTTCATTGCTCTAGTAAAGGCAACATAACAAAGTCGTCTTTCTTCTTCTAATCCCATTACCGCACTTTCCTCTAATGTTCTAATACTTGGAAATATTCCTTCATTTAAGCCAATAACGAAAACATATGGAAATTCAAGTCCTTTTGCGGTATGAATAGTCATTAATGAAACAAAATCTCCATCATTGATTTCATCTTGGGCATTTTGAAGAGAAACATTTTCCATATAATCTTGGAAACCAGAACTTGGATTAGCTTCAATGTATGACAAAATATCATCATATAAAGATTTGACATTTTCCAAGCGTTCTGCGCCATCTTCTTCATCTAAAAGAAGATAATCTTCATATCCTAAACTCTTAACTAAATCTTTTAATACGACAGCATATGCTTCTAAATTGAGTGTTAATTTCTCTTTAGCGGCTTCTAATTTTTTTACCATTGCAGTTAGAGCAATAATAATAGAAGTTTTTAATTTAGTATCGTAATTTTCAATTTCTAAAACATATTCATACAAGCTTAATGAATGTCTACTCGCTTCATTTTTTAATATTTCTAATGACTTATCACCAACGCCTCGACGTGGGACGTTGATTATTCTTAAAAAAGCGATATCATTTTTAGGATTGATAAGCAAAGTAAAGTATGCCAGAACATCTTTTATTTCTTTTCTTTGGTAAAAGCGTAGACCACCAAATATTTTATAAGGTATTTGATATCTGTTTAATTCTTTTTCAAAAGGTAAAGTTAAATAACTTGAACGATATAAAATAGCAATGTCTTTAAAGGAAAAATCACTATTCTCTTTAGCGGCTTGACTTTGTATATTACGAATTTGATTAATAACCCATTGAGCTTCATTTTCTGCTTTAAAACAAGAGCAAATCTTAATTGGTTCGCCTTTATCATTTTCAGTATATAGATTCTTTTTAATTCTTTTTCTATTGTGTGATATTAAGATGTTTGCGGTATCAAGAATAGTTTGAGATGAACGATAGTTCCGATCTAATACAATTGTTTCCATACCAAAAGTACGCTCAATATCAAAAATAATATTTTGGTTTGCTCCTCTCCATGTATATATGGTTTGATCAGGATCTCCAACAACATATAAAGTAGCACTATCTTTTTTTAATAGTTTTAGTAATCGATATTGTAAATCGTTGGTATCTTGAAATTCATCAATTAAAATATGATCGATTCGACTTTGCCACATTTCTTTAACAGAAGGATATGCTTCTAATATTGAAATTGTTTTAATAATTAAATCATCAAAATCAAGACTTTTCATTTCCGCCAATTTTTCTTCATATAATTCAAATATTTTTATACATTTAAATTCTTCAGGAAAAGATTCTTCCTTTCCCATTAATTCTCCAGGCAATATTCCTTTAGTTTTATGTTGACCAATATATTTGATTGATTTTTTTATTAATTCATCGCCTTTAGAACAATTAAATTCTTGAACTGCGATTTCTTTAATTAATTTTTCTTGGTCTTCATCGTCAATGATAGTAAAAGAAGAAGGATATCCAATACGATTGATTTCTCTTCTTAAAAAGTAAGCACAATAACTATGATATGTTTTTACGAATAAATCATTGTATGAACATTGATTCTCTAAAAGAGATGTGATTCTTTCTTTCATTTCACGCGCAACTTTATTGGTAAAAGTAATTGCTAAAATGCTAGAAGGATGTACCCCTAATTCACTAATTAAATAAGCGATTCTAAAAGATAAAACTCTTGTTTTTCCTGAACCTGCGCCTGCGACAACACGTACAAAAGGTGAAGAAGTAGTGACAGCATCATATTGTTTATCATTAAGCAAATTTTTATAATCCATTTTTCTCACCTCGTACCTAGTAATTTTATCACGAATGAAGGTGGATGAGAATAATTTCTTCTATTTATAGAAGAATTTTAGCACCTAAATTTTATTTATCTTAATGTATATAATTCAAAATAGCTGTTTGCCCGGAACATATAGAGTAAACTCTATTTTGTTTTAAACGCATAAGGGTGGGAAATCCTCTAATTGCAAATTCATCGATGCATCGGACTCCAATAACATTATTTTCGTTATCTGTATATTTAATGTTTTCACTTTTTTCGATTAGATAATAAATATCTTGTTTTATTAGAAATTGTAATATTTGATTTTTAATTTTTTGACAATTCGTACATGTATAAGAAAAAAAGTAAAAATATCCATTTTCTGTCTGATTAAAGATTTCATACCAAGTAATAAATTTGTCATTATTGATATCGACATAATCATAGTTTTTAATTTCATAACAAGATGTAAGCATTAATGATAAAATGATTAGTATTTTTTTCATCTTAAATTCCCCCTCTATATTAATTAATTGTTAGAAAAATAAAAAATACCTAATAAATTATTATTTACTTTCAAAATTGTGTTACCATAAATATGGGTGAGTAATATGATCAAAAAGAAGAATATGATTCAAAGTTTAGCTTTATCCGCATTAATGACATCAATTAATGCAATTATCATCCTTATTAGTTCTATAAGCAGTGCCTTTTTTATATCAGATATAATACTTATTTTATTCTTACCATTTATTACCAGCTTTGCATTTTTATTTATTGATAAAAAAATGGCTTTCTGTTATGTTATTGCTTCCTTGGTAATTTGTTTGGTTATTAATTTAGAAAAGACATTGTTTTATTTAATACCATCATTAATATCAGGATATCTTTTTGCGACTTTAATTGAAAAAAAAGTCAATATAGTATGGATAATCACCTTCACATCTATTGTTAATTCATTAGTGTCTTTTGGCTTGTTTTATGTTGTTAAGTTTATCTTCTCTACATCAATATATGATGCGTTTAGATTATTATTTGGTATTGATGAAGATAAAGCTTCAACTATCTTTCCTTTATTTATTGTAGTTACTTCTTCGATTCAAACGATTTTAAATGCTTTAATAATCATTCCTGAACTTAAAAAATTTGATGTATTTATTAAAATGGATGATAGTCCAAATAAAATACTATTGATTACTTCTATTACAACTTCATCGATAGGATGTATATCAATGTTTTTTGTTCCGGATTTTGCATATTTGTGTCTAGGTATTTCATTGTTATGCTCTATACCCACATATATTTATATCATTAAGCAAAAAAGATATATAACTTTAGGAATAGTTGTTTTTGCTTCAATATTTGGGTTTGCTATTTTATCAACTTTTTTACCTGAATATGGAGCTTTACCATTTTGTTTTATTAATTTAATAATAGCTGTTTTAGGATTATATCTATATAAATATGCACATAGATTTAATTGATAAAAATTTTTATTATTAAGTGATTGCGTGGTTTTAATTATAAAAATAGGTGAAGTTGATGTGAAATATAAAAGAAACACACTTTTTAGCGAACAATTTTCAAATAATGAGTAAAATTGTTCAGTAGTAATGAACAATTTTGTTGATTCACGGTAAAATTTTCAGTAAAACATATAATACGAAGAAGAAATATATATGATAAATAGAAAACATTATATTGCACCAGTTAGAGAATTTTATGATTCAGATTTAATAAAAATCATACAGGTATTAGAAGATGCGGAAAATCGATAATTTTGGAGCAAATTAGAAATGAGATATCACAAAAAACAAATACTCTACGATTAAAAATGCTGATGATTTAATTGAATATGTAGAAAATAATAAAATGGAAGGTAAGTGCTATTTATTTTTTGATGAAATTCAGGTTTTAGATGACTGGCATATTGCGTGTAAAACTTTACGACTCGATAATAATTCTATATTTATTACAGGATCAAACTCAAAATTACTTTCTAAAGAATTTACAAAGGAATTAAGTGGCAGATATGTTTCTTTTTAAATAAGACCATTTGTATATAAAGAAATTTTAGAATATACAAAAGAATTAAATAAAGAATGTTCAGTTTTTGATTATTTAGTTTGGGGTGGATTTCCAAAAAGATTTGAATTTAATAGTGAAGAATCTCAAAGAATTTATCTTAATGATTTAGATGAAACAATCGTAATCAATGATTTAATAAATAGATATAAAATTAGAAAAACGAGTTTGTTTAAAAGTATTGTAAACTATATTTTGCGTTCTAATAGCAGAATATATTCCGCGAATTCGATTAGAGATTATGTAAAGAAAGAACATTCAGAATGTTCGACTAATACGATAATTAAATATCTGGGTTTCTTAGAAGAAGCATATATTATTGAAACTGTAAAACAGTATTCAACTAAAACAAAACGAGAACTTGCATTCTATCAAAAAGTATATAATGAAGATGTTTGTTTCAATTCACTTAGATGCTTAGATAATAGATATGATTTAACTCACAATCTTGAAAACATAGTATTTAACGAATTAAGATATATGGGCTATAACCTTTATGTTTATGATAACAATGGTAAAGAAATAGATTTTCTTGCTCAAAAAGGTAATAAGAAATATTATATTCAAGTGGCTTATAGTGTTTTAGATGAAAAGGCATATAAAAGAGAATTTGGAGCTTTTTCAAATATAGATAATCTTTCTCAAAAAATTATTATTACAAATGATGATATAGACTATTCTACTAGCAATGTAAGACATATTAGGTTAAAAGATTTTTTAATGATGGAAGAATTGTAGTATTAAATAATATATTAAACTTTTAAATAGAACTTACTCGAAGAGGCAAAATGTATAATTATTTTCTTTTTATATAAATAAGCAATTCGCTGTTATCATAGCTAATTAAAAAGTAAAGTATATTGTAGTTATATTAGACTTCAAAGGTGTTAAAAAAAGCAATTACTGTACCATTTATCGGTTATAATCATGGCAATTATCGACATAAAATAACTTTATACTAACATTTTCAACATTTAATTGCGAGATATTTAAAATTTGGGTACAATAATAGCAAAGGAAGTGAGCGATGATGGTAAGTTTTTTAAAATATTGTCTAGCGGGTTTTCTCGCTATTGTTCTTAGTCCATTATGGGTTACTTTTTTTGCGTTAATGATTGTTTTTTTATTTATATCATTTTTATTGATGGCAATACGCGTTCTCTATTATGATATTAGAAATTTCTTTGTTCGAGATAAAAATAAAATCTTTGATCCATTAGGCGATTTGGATGAGGATTATGAAGTTAAAAGAATCATCGCAGCAAGAGAAAAAGCTAGTGTTGAAATAATATCACCAGAAAAGAAAGATATAAAACCAATTGAAGTTACAGAATATAAAGAAAGTAATGAAGAAAAAAAGGATGTTAATCACATTGAACTCGCCACCTCTTTAGATATTAAAGATGGAGGTGAAGAATAATGAATAATTATTTATTTTTAGTAAAACTTACTGAAAACGACAAAAGAATTTTAATTTCCATAGCTATTATTTTTATTCTTCTTCTTGTTTTAATAGGGTTGCTTGTTAATTTTGTAAGAAAAATAATGAAAAGACAAGGTCGTGTTGTTGATACTTTTATGTATGATTTGGTTCGTTATAAAGTAGTTAAAACTACTAAACATTTTAAAAAAGTTGCAAATAAAAAGAGCTTTCGTTATTTTTATAAAAAAACAAAAATTCCTTTCTTATTAATGATTATGGCAAGTTTAATTGTTTTTGTCTTCTGTCTTATTACAAAAGAAAATAATATTGATTTCTTGTTTTCATATGAAAAGGGATTTAATTCCCTATTCTATATATTTGATTGGAAAAATATTCCAAAAAATAATTTCTTTGGTTTAACAATTCCTTGTGATTGGCCAAGTTTATTAAATAAGCCTCACTTTGTATATGATGATGTTTATGCTTGGATTAGTTATGTTGCTGTTCCGTTATTCATTATTGGAAGTTTATGGTTTATGGTTAATGTCCAAGCTTATATAGCAAGAAAAATAAGAATTATTAAAATGTCTCGAGATGTATTTAGTAAAGATTTAGATAAATTAGTGGTTGATAATAATATTTAGAAGACTATTAAAAGGTGATTATCATACTTAATAGTCTTTTTTACTTCCCTACAAAACTTTAGAGCATTTTTAATTAATTAAGATAATAATTCTAGTTTTAAATTATTGATTAGGTTATTATATTTTTAGAAGTTTTAAGAAAGAAGGAAAAAATTATGAACGAAACAATTAAAAGTATTATATCTAGAAGAAGTATTAAAAAGTTTAAAAGTGATTCTATTCCTCAAGAGATGATTGATTTAATTTTAGAAGCGGGTACGTACGCTCCAACAGGATTAAATAAACAATCGCCGATTATTATTGCTGTAACTAATAAGGAAATAAGAGATAAATTATCTAAGTTAAATGCTCGTGTTGTTGGAATGAGTGAAGATATGGATCCTTTTTATAATGCTCCTGTTGTTCTTATCGTTTTAGCGGATAAAAGTATTCCAACATATATTTATGATGGAAGTGTAGTGATAGAAAATATGTTACTTGCAGCGCATTCGTTAGGATTAGGAAGCTGCTGGATTCATCGTGCAAAAGAATCATTTGAATCTGAAGAAGGAAAGCAATTATTAAAAGAATTGAGTATTGAAGGTAATTATGAAGGAATTGGTAATTGCATAATTGGATATCCTGATATTACTCCAATAACTCGTCCTAGAAAAGAAAAATATATTTATAAGATTTAATAATATTAAGTATTATTAAATAAAACGATGTTTTATAAGAGATTTTCATTTAAATGAGAGAATCTCTTTTTTTCTATAGGATTATTTAAATTTATAAAGAAACGCCAAAATGCCGAATGATTTACAGCCGAAATGCCGAAAAAAATTGCGCCAAAATGCCGAAAAGCTTGATTTTCTTCTTGAAAAAGTTATATAGTATAGAAAAAGGAGAAAAATATGAAAAAATATAGAGATAGAATTGTTGATGGAATTTTAAAAAAGAAACTAGCAGGTAAAGGTGCTGTATTAATAGAAGGTCCTAAATGGTGTGGAAAGACCACAACAGCTGAACAAATTTCTAAAAGCAAAATATATATTTCTGATCCTGAAAAACAAAAACAATATTTAGTAATGTCTGATATAAATCCTAGAAGATTACTTGAAGGAGAAACGCCAAGACTTATTGATGAATGGCAATTAATACCTAAAATATGGGATTCTGTGCGTTTTGAAGTAGATCATAGAGATGAATTAGGTCAATTTATCTTAACAGGCTCAGCAGTTCCTTTATCTTATGATGAAATAAATCATACAGGTACGGGTAGGTTTGCTTGGCTATTAATGCGTCCTATGAGTCTTTATGAATCTGGGGAATCTTCAGGAGAAATAAGCTTAAAAGAATTATTTAATCAGCAAGGCGCAATTTATGGGAAAAATGATTTATCATTAGATGATATTGCTTTTCTTGTTTGTCGTGGAGGATGGCCTCGTGCGGTAGATCTTGATAATGAGATTGCTTTAGAACAAGCGTATGATTATTATGACGCAATAATTAGAGTAGATATTTCAAGAGTGGACAATATAGCTAGAAATCCAGAAAGAGTAAAAAGATTGATGAAATCTTTAGCAAGAAATCAAGGAACTCAGGCAACACTTGAATTATTATGTGAAGACATTGCTATTAATGATGTATCTTCTATCGATACTGATACGGTATATTCTTATATTAATGCTTTAAAGAAAATGTTTGTAGTTGAAGATATGCCAGCTTGGAATCCTTCTTTGCGTTCAAAAACAGCGATAAGATCATCAGATACAAGATATTTTATTGATCCATCTATTGCAGTTGCCTCACTTGGTTTAGGTCCACAAGATTTAATGTCTGATCTTAATACCTTTGGATTTTTATTTGAAACAATGTGTATTAGAGACTTAAGAGTATTTGCGGATGCACTTGATGGAAAAATATATCATTATCGTGATAAATCAGGACTTGAATGTGATGCAGTCATACATTTAAGAAATGGAAAAATTGGCTTAATTGAAATAAAACTAGGTGGAGATAAACTGATAGAAGAAGGAGCATGTAACTTAAAGAAACTTGCTGACAAAATAGATACGGATAAAATGAAAAAGCCTTCTTTTTTAATGGTATTAATTGCAACAGGGGAATATGCATATCGCCGTAATGATGGTGTTTATGTTGTTCCTATTGGTTGTTTAAGACCATAAAATAGCGTTATTATATTAAATAGAGTCCGTAGGTATTAATAAACGGACTTTTTAAGTATTTAAATTTAATAATATTATTTACTAATATTTTGTTAATATAAAAGCATTTATACTAAATAAAAAAAGAGGAGCAGATCCTCTTTAATACTTATTAGGGTTTATATAATTAATAACTGAAGAAACACCGTTGATGATATAAGCTATGTTGTTTATATCATTTTTATTATCACTGTTATCGGCGTGGATTTCAAAAGCCATTTTTCCAGCATCATGAATTCCTAAAGCATCAACTACCGCAAAGGAATCAGGTATTTCTTTACATCTAGAGCCGCTTTTAAAGACATATCCTCCTAATTCACGAATAAATGATGATTCATCTAATCCTTTTAATGAAGTATCTTTAATTAATTGACATTTAGTAAATGCAGTGTCACCATCAATAAATGATGAAGATAAGATTTCATCTTTTGTACTATTTTCAATCGCGCTAATTGCATAATTAGAGAAAATACTGTATGCATCTTTTAATTTTGCTTCACTATCTAACCATTTAACTTTTAAATTTGAAAATTCACCGTCTTTTTCAAATAGGGTACTAAGTAAATCTTTAGAATCTGTTTGAATAATTATATCGTAGTAATTGCTTGGTAATGCATACACATCTTTGATTTTTATAACAAATGCTGGATTTTCTGGATAGGCATATAATGTGATTTTTTTTCTTAATCCTTCATTATTTAATGGAAGAGTATAAATTGTTTCTTCATATTTTTCTTTTCCAATTACGACTTTAATAATTTCTTCATTTTCACCATAGGAAACTAGATAATCTCCTTCATGAAGAATAGATAGATTAATCCCTTGATCAAGATTTTGTCCGATATTTTTAGGATATGAAGCTTCATTGTCTTTACTTGTATCTTTTAATATAATACTTCCTAAAGGAGTGTAGGTTGTTATATCAAATCTGCTTTCTGAAAAATGAAGGTAATGACCATATAAAACATAATCTCCCATCGTTATGTATTTTCCTGAACTTAATTCTTCATATCTTTCTAATGATTCACTTTTGTTTAAATCATTTAACGCTACAATACTAGCATTTTTTTTGTTAATCTCATTTTTAATTGAATCAGAAGTAAAATAAACAAGATAACCCACAAGTAGCAAATTTAGTACTATTAAAACTGCACGAACATGTCTTTGTGATTTTAAGCGAATCTTAAGTTTAACTTCATCTTCTTCGTTTAATATCTCTGCCATATTATGGGTACTCCTTTCTTAAATCGAAAATAAACTAATATTTTAAGTTATTAAATGTTCTTGGGAATGGTTCAGAATCTCTAATATTACTAACTCCAGTAATATACATTAATAAACGATCAAAGCCAATACCAAATCCGGCGTGTTTACAACCACCATATCTTCTTAAATCCATATACCAATTTAATGTATCAGAAGTCATTCCTAATTCATCCATTCTTGCTTTTAATAAATCATAACGTTCTTCTCTTTGAGAACCACCAACTAATTCACCAACACCAGGAACAAGTAAGTCACATGCTGCAACAGTTTTTCCATCATCGTTTTGTCTCATATAGAAGGCTTTAATATCACGAGGATAGTCAGTTAAAAACATTGGCCCATTAACAATTGTTTCTGCGAGAAAGCGTTCATGTTCACTTTGTAAATCCATGCCCCAGAAAATATTGTTATATTCAAATTTATGACCTTCATTTTGTGCTTTAATTAGTAAATCTATTGCTTCTGTATAAGTCATTCTCTTAAAATGAGAAGTAACAATAGCTTGCAAACGATCGATAATACCAGGAGCAATCATTTTATTAAAGAATTCCATTTCTTCTTCGCAATTGTCTAAAACATATTTGATTGCAAATTTTAAACAATCTTCAATTAAATCCATGTCGTCTTCTAAATCTGCAAAAGCAATTTCTGGTTCAATCATCCAGAATTCACAAGCGTGTCGAGGAGTATTTGATTTTTCCGCTCTAAAGGTTGGACCAAAAGTATAAACATCTCGAAATGCTAAGGCAAAGGCTTCAGCATGCAATTGACCTGAAACGGTTAAGCTAGCTTCTTTTGAGAAAAATTCTTCAGGGTGTTTTAAATCGGTTACAACTTTAAATGATTCACCAGCACCTTCGGCATCATTTGAGGTAATTAAAGGTGTATGAACATAAATAAAACCTTGTGATTGGAAAAATTCATGGATTGCCATTGAAAGAACACTTCTAACTCTATATAAAGCAGTAAAAGTATTTGTTCTTGGTCTTAAATGAGCAATTTCTCTTAAAAATTCAAAACTATGTCTTTTCTTTTGAAGTGGGTAATCATTATCGACAGTTCCTTCAATAATGATCTTTTTAACTTGGATTTCAAAAGGTTGTTTTGCTTCTGGTGTTAAAACAAATTTACCATGAACAGTAATTGCTGAACCGGTAGAAATATGACTAATTTCATCAAAGTTTTCGCATTCATTATTGACATAGACTAATTGAGCATTTTTAAAAAATGTTCCATCATTAAATTCAATAAATCCAACTGAGCCATTATCACGATTAGTTCTAACCCAACCTTGAAGCATAATATCGCCTATTGATTCTTTTTCTAAATGATCTCCATATTTACAAGTTTCGTAACATTCACGAACTGTTCTAAATTCTTCCATAACTTTCCTCCTTGTTCCTTAAGGAACAAACACATATTAATATTATATCTATTTTTTATAATTTTTGTCGATAATAATTATCTTTTTAAAGATTAATTCAATATTTTAATTAATTAGATATTAGAAATTACGATAGTCATCTAATTTCCAACTTGGATCAACGCCTAAAGATAGGTCGGCAGTTATATTTTCCTTATATAATCGTTCAGCAACTTTTGCAATCATTGCGGCGTTATCTGTGCAACACCACATTGGTGGAATAATGACATCAACATCACTATTTTGATAGGTTTCAGTAATTTGTTTTCTTAAATATGAATTTGCTGAAACTCCTCCAGCAAGAACAACTTGCTTAACACCATATTCTTTTATCGCACGGGTTGCTCTTTCCATAATCATTCCAATCGCAGTTTCTTGAAAAGAAGTACATAAATCTTCAATAATTATTTTTTCTCCTCTTTGTTCACTTTTATGAATTAAATTAATAACTGCGGTTTTTAAGCCTGAATAAGAGAAGTCGTAGCTTTCATCATGTAACGGGAAAGGCAGTTTATAAGTATGTTTTCCAGTGGACGCAAGTTTATCAATAGGAATTCCACCTGGATATGGAAGCCCTAAAACACGAGCGACTTTATCATAACATTCACCAATTGCGTCATCTTTTGTTTCTCCAATTATTTTAAAATTGAGATGATCTTCCATGATGACAAGTTCAGTATTGCCACCACTAACGACAATTGCTAAAAGAGGAAACACTAATGGTTTAATGTATTCATTCGCGTATATATGACCAGCAAGATGATGAACAGGTATAAGTGGTTTTTTATAAAGCATTGATAATGTTTTTGCAGCTTGAAGACCAACATGTAAAGCTCCGATTAAGCCAGGACCACGAGTAACTGCAAAAGCATCAATTTCTTCTAGGGTTACATTTGCAGTTTCTAGAGCTTCTTTTAATACAATTGTGATATTTTCCGCATGTAATCTTGAAGCAATTTCTGGCATAACACCACCATATTTAGTATGGACTTCAATTTGAGTAGAGACTATATTTGATAATAATTTTCCATCACGAGTAATTGCAACTGCGGTTTCATCGCAGCTTGATTCAATTGCTAAAATTGTTGTAGACATCAAACATTCTCCTTTCCATATAATAGGCATCATCGCCATTATCATAGTATTTCTTTTTTATACATATTGTTTTAAAACCATGTTTGTTATAAAAATTAATTGCTGGTTGGTTATGTACTCTAACTTCTAATGTGCAATTATATACACCTTTTTCTACCATATCTTTAAATGCAATACTAAGTAATTTTGTAGCTACACCATTTTGACGATACGATGATAAAACCGCAATTTGATTAATTTGTCCAATTTCAAAAGTTATCCAATAATCAATCATACCAATTATTACATTATTCTCTATTGCAATAAGTATAGTTGAAAAAGGATTATCATTTATTTCGTATAAAAATTGATTTTCTCCCCAAGGAGATAAAAAACAAGATTTATCTAATTTAATAACTTCTTTTATATCATTTAATGTTATTTTTCTTATTTCCATAATTTAGTCCTTTAAATAAACAGGTGATAGTCCTAATGTATCCTTTACTATAGTTGTATCATCTATTAAAGAGAGCATTTCTGATAGAATATCGCTATTATATCCTTCTAAATTTAGATATTTTAAATCTCCACATAGGATTAAATCAGGATTTTGTTTAATATAAGTTAATACATCATCATTGTTCCATATTGTATCTTTAATAATTACTTCTTTACCTTTATATACACCAACATAAGAGCGATTACTTCTAGCATTGATTAAGCATATTGAAGGTAAGCTTTTTTTCTTTAATATGGCTAAAGATGAAATTTTATAAATTGGGCACGATAAAGAAAAAGAAATTACTTTTGCGATAGTTAAGGCAATTCTGACGCCAGTATAAGATCCTGGACCAATAGAAACGATAACGCTATCGATATCAGTTCTATTAACATTGTGTTTTGTTAATAGGTTATCTACTTCGTTAACCATAGTTTCACTTTGTCTTTGCCATGCTTCGTATCTTATTTGGTCGATTATTTCATTATCTTTGGCTAAACCAACTGCAAGTTCACGATTTGAACTATCTAAAAGGATTCTGTACATATAAACTCCTCCTTTAATTGTTTAATAACTTCATTCCATCTTTTGTCATTATTGTCAATTTTAAAATGACGAATATCATCTTTAACATGTTGGATGTTGATCGATAAGTAATTATTTGGAATGAGTTCTTTAATAAAATTAGGCCATTCTATTACACATAAGCCATCACCATCAATAAATTCTTCTAATCCGATATCTTTAACAGTTCCATCTTCTAAACGATAGGCATCAATGTGAAAAAGAGGTATTCTTGCTTTAAAATAGCATTTTAAGATATTGAATGTTGGACTAGATATTTTTTCATCAATTCCTAATCCTTTAGCAATACCTCCAGTTAATGTTGTTTTACCAGCGCCCAAATCGCCTGTAAGGAGAATTAATCCGTTAGAAAAAGCAAATTCTCCAATAATTAAACCTATTTTTTTAGTTTCTTCAGCATTTATAGTATTAAATTCAATCATTGTTCGTTCTCCTTTCTAACAAAAGGGGAGAAGTCATGTTGTTCATCATAGCTTTTTAAATAATCTTCATAATAACGATGAACCGCTTCTTCTTTAAATGGAAATGCTCTTTTTTCCATTAAGCGATAAATAAAATCAACTTCTTTATTTAATATAAAATCTAGTTTTCTGCTATAGTTATATTTTTCTTTATGTCTTTCATATTCTTTTTCATCAAGAATCTTAATTGCATTAGTGGGATATAATTTTAAGTCTAAGTCATAATCAATATACTTTAAAGTTTTATCTTGCTCTAAAGTTGGTGAAGCTATATTACAATAAAAATAAATACCATCATCTTTTATCATAGCGATAACATTGTACCAATATTTTCTTGAAAAAAATGTTATTGCTGGTTCACGAGTATACCACCTTCTACCATCTGCTTCGGTAACTTTTGTTCTTTTAGAAGCAACAACATACATTTCTGGTGTAACTTCTAACACTAATGCTTGATCCCAAAAACGATGTAAGGAGCCGTCGTGTTTAAAACTTTGGATTTGCACCCACATTCCACGTTCAATCATATAAATCACTCTCTTACTAACACATAAGAAAAACTATTTTGTTAGTTCTTCTTTTTTCGTTTTTCATTATATCACGATTATGGGTTTATGGAGTATTATTTATTTTAATCTTCTTTTATTTTTTTGTTTGTGGATTTGATATGTGCTTACCAATTCATTGAATGAAATTTCTAATTCATCTTTTAGGTTTATTAAAATAGAAGTAATAAAAACACTTATTCTTGTCTTTAATTTTTTTAATCAATACTTTAAAGTCCTTAATTTAAATTCTTCTTTATTATTTAAAATTAAAGTAAAATTATGAATATTTTGTATAGATAAATTATAAAATATATATGTGCTTTATTAACAAACTTTAATTATCGATATTTTACATTAATAGTAAAGTGACTAATTGTAAATATTTTATTTGATAAATTGCAGCAGAACCTATTTATTTTATTTTTTTAAATGTAATCTTTAATAAAAAAATTGTAAACTTGATTAAAATTTTATATCATATTATATAGAGTAGAGCAAAAGCTTTATCTACGAAGGGAACAAATTAAAATGGGAAAATATTTTGGAACCGACGGAGTAAGAGGATTAGCTAATAAAGAGCTGACCGCAAAAATTGCTTATCGTATTGGCAGATTTTTAGGTCAATATCCTAATGGAAAGAAAAATAAAATATTAATTGCTAGGGACACTCGTTTATCAGGAGATATGCTTTTAGCATCTTTGATCGCGGGAATAACTTCTTCAGGAAGTGATGTTTATGATGAAGGGATATCTTCAACTCCTTCAATTTCTTATTTAGTAAACCGATTTAATTTTGATTATGGTATTATGATTTCTGCATCACACAATCCTTATTATGATAATGGAATAAAAATATTTTCTTCTGAAGGTGAAAAACTTTCTCATGAAATAGAATTACTTATTGAAGAATATATCGATTCTAATCAAGATAGTTTAACAACATCATCAAGTGCTTTAGGAAGATGGATTAAAAATGATGAGTTAATTAATGAATATATTAATTTCTTATTTAATAAAGGAGAAAATTTTTCTTCTTTAAATGTACTTGTTGATTGCGCGAATGGTTCTGCTTCTGCAATTATACCTATTCTTTTTAAGAAATTTAATCTTTCATTTGATTGTATTAATTATCAACCAAATGGTATTAATATAAATGAACAGTGTGGTTCGACTCATTTAAAATCATTAAGAGAAGAGATTATTAAGAATAATTATGATATAGGTTTTGCTTTTGATGGAGATGCAGATCGTCTTTTAATTGTCGCACCAAATGGAGAAGTTATAGATGGTGATGCCATTTTATATATGTGCGCTAAATACTTAAAAGCGCATCATAAGTTAAATAATAATGAAATTGTAATTACGGTAATGTCAAATATTGGATTAAAAAAAGCTTTAGATGAAGAAAAAATTGGCTATGAAATAACTTCAGTCGGTGATAAATATGTTCAAGCAAGATTAAAAGAAAATGGATTATCACTTGGAGGAGAACAATCTGGTCATATTATCTTTTTAGATGAGTTAAATACTGGTGATGGAATTTTAACCGCGATTAAAATATTGAAGATCATGAAGGAAAGTAAAAAATCAATATTAGAATTAATAAAAGGATTAACCATTTACCCGCAAAAGTTAAGAAATGTTGCTGTGGTTAATAAAGATTATATCTTATCTCATGAAGGGCTTAAGAATCTTACTATAAAATTAGAAAATGAAATCTTAAAGGGTAATGGAAGAATATTATTAAGGGCATCTGGAACAGAATCTTTAATTAGAGTAATGTGTGAAGCACCAACAAATGAAATTTGTGATTATATAGTTAATACCCTCGTATCGTTTATTGAAGACTTAATTATTTAAACAGGAGGAATAAATTATGTGTGGTATTGTCGGTGGAATTGGTAATTTTGATATTCGTTTATTTATAATCGAGGGTCTTAAACACTTGGATTATCGTGGTTATGATTCTGCAGGATTAGCTTTAAAAACCCAAAATACAGTATCTATTTATAAAACTGTAGGAAGAGTTAATAATTTAGAAGTTAAAGTGCCTAATATCGAGGGAGTTACTTTAGGAATTGGACATACACGTTGGGCCACTCATGGAGCACCAACAGAAATTAATTGCCATCCACATAAAAGTAATTTTGGAAAATTTACTATTGTTCATAATGGTGTTATTGATAATTATCGTGAAATTAAAGCGCGATTAATAAATGAAGGTTATAGTTTTGAAAGTGAAACAGATACCGAAATTATTGCTAATTTATTAGATGAAAAATACTTTATTTGTAATAGAAATACCTTAGAAGCAATTCGTCTTACTATTAAAGAATTAAAAGGTTCATTTGCTTTAGCGATAATAAAAAGTTCTTCTGAACATAAAGTTTATTTTGCTAAAAGACATTCTCCGCTTCTTCTTGGTGTTGGTGGAAATGGTTGTAATTATCTTGCTTCTGATGCTTTAGCAATGATAGATAAATGTAATCAATTTATCGATTTAGAAGATGAACAATATGGATATATTAGTGAAGATGAGATTAAAGTATTAAAAGATGGAAAAGATGTTGAACTTCGTTACACAACTAGAAAAGCAGAGCTTTTAAACCGTGATTTAGGTGATTATCCTCATTATATGCTTAAGGAAATTGAAGAAGCTCCTTTATGTATTAAACGTTTAATTGATAATTATTATGATGGTGAAAACTATTTGTTTGATAATGAATTAATAAATAACATAAAAGAAGCTGAGGATATAATATTTTTAGCTTGTGGAACTTCTTATTATTCTTGTTTAATCGGAAGCTCATATATGAGAAGCTTAGGAAAACGTAGTAATGCCTTTATTGCTTCTGAATGGGGCTATTATCCAGAATTTGGAAGTGGTAAAACCTTATATGTTATCGTTTCTCAATCTGGTGAAACCGCTGATTTAATTAAATGTTTACAAATCATTAATCAAAAAGGTTTAAAATCTTTAACTATTACAAATACTAAAGGTTCAACATTAGAAAGAGAAGCTACTTACTCATTACTTCTATTTGCTGGAGTAGAAATTGCGGTTGCTTCCACTAAAGCCTATAGCGCTCAAGTGTCTATTATGGCATTATTAAAAGGAGCTTGTAGTGATGATAAAACAGTCGTAAATGATTTAATAGATGTTTCTAAAAAATTATTATTAATCGAGGAAAATAAAGATTTATTTAGAGCAATTGCTAGTCAAATCAAAGATAAGAAACATGTATTCTTTTTAGGAAGAGGATTGGATTATTATTTGTCTTTAGAAGCTAGTTTAAAGCTTAAAGAAATATCTTACATTCATTCTGAAGCATTTCCTGGTGGTGAATTAAAACATGGCCCAATTGCGTTAATTGAAAAAGGAACGCCGGTTTTTGGATATATCTCAGATCCATATACAGAAATGCAATTACGTTCTAATTATAAAGAAGTTGAAAGTCGTGGAGCGAATGTTATTTCTGTTGTATCTGAATCTCTTAAAAAGAGTGAAGATAGAATAATTGTTCCAGATACACCTATTTATCTTTGTTCATTAACTAAAGTTATGGTTGCGCAATATATAGCCTACTATACCGCTTTAGAATTAGGTAATGATATTGATAAACCACGTAATTTGGCTAAATCAGTAACAGTAGAATAGGTTCTAGATTTTAAATTAAAAATATTTATATAGAACATATATATAAAATTAAGAAAAGCAATATATACTGTGTTAATGCATGCAGAATATTGCTTTTTTTAATACATAATATTGGTAATAATTGTAAACAAAGATATTATTAACTTATATAAAAGTTAAATCATGTAGATACCGCGGTTGGAAAAATGCATAAAAACGCGTTTATTTTGGTTGGAAAAATGCAATATATGTACTATAATATAGTTAGAAAAATGCAAGAGGTGATAATATGTTATTTAGAAAAGCTTATAAAGATATAAAAAAATGGTTTGATTCTTCTAATAAAAAAGCTTTATTAATTGATGGTGCAAGACAAATTGGTAAAACTTATCTTATTAGAGAATTTTTAAAAGAAAACGCTAAGTCGTATATTGAATTCAATCTGTATGAAAATAATTTAGCTAAGCAAGCATTTGAAACAGTGAATGATGCTAAAGAATTATTAATTAAAATCAGTGCACTTGCAACAAAACCTCTTATAAAAGGGGAAACTATTATTTTCATAGATGAAGTACAAGCTGTAGATGATGTCGTAACTAAAGTAAAATTTCTAATTGAAGAAGGCTCATATAGATATATTTTTAGTGGATCACTACTTGGGATTAGCTATAAAAATATTGATTCTTTACCAGTTGGTTATTTAGATATATTAGAAATGTATCCTTTAGATTTTGAAGAGTTTTGTCTTGCAAATGGTGTTTCAAATACAATTATTAATTATTTAGAAAAACAATTTCATGCTTTAATGCCAATCGATAATATAGTTCATAAACAAATGATCAATTTATTTAATTTATATACCATTGTGGGTGGATTTCCTGAAGTTGTAGCTAAGTTTTTAGAAACTTCTAATTTACAAGATGTTTATTATTTACATGAATCAATTGATAAATTATATAAAC
>CAZZGL010000006.1:0-46029 GCA_964654155.1 uncultured Staphylococcaceae bacterium
CGTTCTTTTATGCGATTTTGAATTTGAGTACATTAATTAGAATTATTTGATATTTATTTAAAATTTTAATGATAAAGCATAAAAATTAATTTGATTTTAGTGCTTTATCTTTTATTATTTGTTAATTTATAGTACCATTTACAAGGTAGGCGGTGATTAGAAATGTATTATTCAATGCGTGGAGAAGTTACATATATAAATCAAAACAGTATTGTATTAGAAGTAAATAATATAGGATATGAAATTTTTGTATCTCAAATAAATAATATTTTTCTTCATCAAGAGCTTTTTATTTATCTCTATGAAGTAATTAGAGAAGACGAACATTATTTAATTGGGTTTTTAACATTGGAAGAAAAAGAAGTATTTATGTCTTTAATATCTGTTAAAGGTATTGGTCCAAAAACCGCATTAGGGGCATTAAGTGCAACGACACCTTCTTTATTTATAAACGCAATTGAAAATAACGATGTTAAGTTCTTAAAACAATTGCCAGGAATCGGTCAAAAAGCCGCTTCTCAAATTGTTTTAGATTTAAAAGGACATCTAGTTCAAAGTGAAGTTAAAACAACTAAAAAACAAGTTGATGGTCCACTTCTAGAAGTTCATGATGCCTTAAAAACATTAGGATTTAAAGCTAATGATATTGATAAAGTAATTAATTCATTAAAAGAATATCAAAATGCTGACACTGAATTTTTATTAAAAGAAGCATTGCGCTTATTAAGGAAGTGATAATTATGGATAGAATAATGGACGCTTCATTACATAAAGAAGATGAACAAGAATTAACACTTCGTCCAATTACCTTAGATGACTATGTTGGTCAAGAAGATATGAAGAAAAATCTTCGTATTTGGCTTGGTGCGGCGCTTAATAGAGAAGAAGTATTAGATCATGTTCTTTTATATGGTCCACCAGGATTAGGTAAAACTACTTTAGCGCATGTTATTGCAAATGAAATGCATGGAGGGATTAAAGTTGTTAATGGTCCTAGCATCGAAAAAACTGGAGATTTAGCAAGTATATTGTCTTCTTTAGAGGCTGGAGATATTTTATTTATTGATGAAATCCATCGACTTCCTCGAGTCGTTGAAGAAGTTTTATATAGTGCGATGGAAGATTTTATGCTTTCAGTCGTTGTTTCTCGTGATCAAGGTTCAAAAACTTTAAATATTCCTCTTCAACCATTTACTCTTGTTGGTGCGACTACTAGAGTGGGTGATTTATCCTCTCCTTTAAGAGCGAGATTTGGAATTACCGAAAAACTTAATTTCTATACCGATGAGGAATTACAAAAAATTGTAGTTCGTACTTCTAAAGTTTATGGAACCACAATAGATGAAGATGCGGCATTAGAAGTCGCAAAAAGAAGTAGAGGTACTCCACGTATTGCTAATCGATTGTATCGTCGAGTTCGAGATTTTGCTAATTATAGTGGCGCTAATCACATAACTTTTAATGATGCTTTGAACGCTCTTCAAGCTTTAAAAGTTGATAGTTTAGGCCTTGATGATGTTGATATCCGTTATTTAGAAGGAATAATTGATCGTTTTCATGGAGGACCAGTAGGCTTAGAAGCGTTAGCAAGCGCGATTGGTGAAGAGGTTGTTACATTAGAAGATGTATATGAACCTTATTTACTACAAATCGGAATGATTAATCGTACTCCGCGTGGAAGGGTAGTTACCGATAAAGCCTATGATCATTTAAAAAAGAAACACCAAACGAGTTTATTTTAGTTTCTATTTGATAAGTTTACTCCAATTATTGATCCACTTATTAAAAGTATTGATTTAAGGATAAAATTTAATAAGTTTGATAGACTTGTAAAAGTCGATAGACCTTTAATAATAAAACTAATTAAAAAGTATAAAAAGAAGAGGGAAATACCAATTAAAAGCCCTCTTTTTTTGCTTTTATAGCCTGTATATACTGCAAAAATAAAATAAAGTAATGATGAAATGACACTTATGATTATATTGCTTGTAAGTGGCGATATTATGTCTTTATAGTCTAGGAAAGAAAATACTAAAGTTATAACAATTCCAATTAATAAAAAACTAAAAATGGACATACTAAATGTGAGTAGTTTCTTTTTCATAAAATTTCCTCCTAGTTAATGATATGAAATTGAAAATATTTTAGAAGGAGAAAAGTATGACTATTGAAGAAATTTTAAATATATCGATTAAAACATTAATATTTTATTTTTTTCTATTACTAATATTAAAAATTATGGGAAAAAGAGAAATTGGTAAAGTGTCGACATTTGACATTGTGGTTTTCTTTGTTATTTCCGAATTATTTTCGTTATCACTTAATGATCCAAATGGTAGCATATTACACTCAGTAATTCCTATTACAATCATTGTTATTTTACAATTATTAACAGCCTTTTTAGCGCTTAAAATTCCATCGATACGAATGTTTATGGAAGGAGAATTAACTTTTATTATTTATAAAGGCAAAATTAATATAAAAGAAATGAAGAAACAAAGATATAACATTGATGATTTAATGTCACAATTACGCTTAAAAAGCATTCAATATCCTAGTGAAGTTGAATTTGCCATATTAGAAGATAATGGGACATTAAATATTATTAAAAAAAGTGATTGTACCTTGAAAGATCCTTCACCTTTAATAAGCGATGGAGTAGTTAATAAAAGCGTTTTAAAAAGATTAAATTTGTCTAAAAATCTTTTGATTGATATGCTAAATAAAGAAGGTTATTACAATTTAAAAGATATTTTTATATGCTTATTACGAAATGATAATAGCCTTTATGTCATTCTTAAATAAAGTTTTAAAGATATAAAATCCATTTAGTATAATTATTATTGTAATTTCAATAAGTGTTGAGATAGAAATAGCATCAATGCCATATTTTGGAGTAAATATAAGAAGAATTATGATTCTAGCTATACAACTAATTGTTGTGGTATAAAAGGCTTGTTTAGTAAGTCCTAAGGCGTGCATCGCAGTATTAATTGGCGATTCTAAATAATAAAGAATAAAGGGAAACGCTAGTTTTTTGATATATTGGCTACCTTGCGTGGTCTTATATAATATATAAGATATGTTTTCACTATTTGAATAAAATATGACCGCAACTAAAAATCCAACACTTAGACATAAACATATAATTTTAAAAAAGTGTTTTTTTGCTAATTTAAAATCGTTATTTCCAATATATTGAGAAAGTATCGGTAACATATAATTAGAAAATGCTAAAGAAAAGAAACCGGGAAGTAAAAGAACGGGCATTGCATAACCGCTATAAATGCCATATTCTGTGGTAATAAAAGAAGATGAATATCCGCTTTTTAACATTAAATTGGTAATTATTATCGGCTCTAAAAAATAAGTTAATGAACCAATTAATCTTGAAAGAGTAATAGGAATTGATAAAGATAATACTTCAGGAATTTCTTCAAGTGGTTTAATTTCTTTTAATAATAAAAGTTCATGTGCGTGCTTATAAAGTTTTAAGTTACTTTCAAAAAGCAAATAAATACTTTGAAATATTTCCCCAATACACACGCCAATAATCGCCCCAAAAGCACCATATGAAGGGCTTATTTTAGTAAATTGATGTAGAAAAATTACAATAAATACAATTCTTGCTGCTTCTTCTGCTATAGATGACCTTGCAGTCATTTTTACAAGATTATGACCGATAAAATAACCTTTTAATAAACTTGAAAGACTAACGAGCGGTACAAGTAACGCTAAACCATAAATTGTCATTTTAACATCATTATTTTTTAAAATGTTTGTTGATAGAAATGGTGCTAAAAAAATAATTCCTATCATTAAAATAACTGAAATGACAAAAGAGATTATTAATCCGGAAATAAATATTTTTTTACTTTTTTCTTTGTTTTTTGATATAAGAGTGGCAATTGCGGTTGGTAAACCTAGTTGAGCTAAAGTAATAATTAAAACCATCGCTGGATTCGCTAACGTATAAATTGCCATCCCTTCTAATCCGATGGTCCTAGTCATTAAAATTCTTGCAATCATCGAAAGACCTTTAGAAAATATTCCTAGGGTAATAATTTGGAGCAATGTTTTAAATATCTTTTTTTTCTTCAATTTTTTCACCTTATTTCTTGAAATAAGAACTGATAAATGATATAGTTTTAAAGAAGTGTATGTTTTTTAAGAAAAAAACCAATTATACACAGAAGAATGACAAAAATGGTTTCATTCCATAATAGTCATTTAGATGATAAAATAGAACCGTTTGGAGGTATAATTATGCGTCGTCGTTTTATTGCATTTATCACATTAATCATTAGTGCAATCGTTATTTTAATCGGTAACTTCACTAATGTATTTACTGGAATCCACACAGGCACTGAATTTAACAATGGATATTCTTATGTCTATAACATATCCGCAAGTGCTGAGAGTGAAACTGAAGTCGATATTGAAGAAGCAGCTGGAGAAATGAATCGTCGTTTAAAAGGTGCGGAAATCAATGACTTCGACATTTCTATCGAAGGTGATGATCAAATTAGAGTTACCTTTACTGGAGCTAATGAATCTGAAGCTGATCATATTAAAAAATTGTTGTCTTACAATGCTGTATTTAGCTTAACAACAACTGATGATGTTCAACAAGCTGAAGGTGCTGACATCTTTGATGGCTCAGTCGCTAGAGTAGAATTCCGTAATCAATATCCAATTATCGTCATCCCTATTTCTGATAAGTTTAAAGTTGAAACTGTTAGAGAACACGCTCTTACTTGTAAAGATGAAAGTGCAAGTGATGAATCTAGTGATAACTCTGATGGAATTGACTTAACCATGATTATTTTATGGGCGAATAAAGGTGAAGGTGAAAGCTTTGAAAACGCCCTTGATGAAAACAATCCTGATTGTGATAAGATTCAAGAAAAAGTTTTATTAGCGTTCTCATCAAGCGAAGACAATTTCTATTGGAATGAAGATCATACTGAAATTGCTTATGCAATGAATGTTGACACCGATGAAACCACTGGTGAAATTGATAAAAATGATGCTAAGCAAGAGGCTATTGAAGCTCATAGAAAAGCTGATTTATTCAATGCTGGTTCATTAGATTACGATGTTACATTCTTATATGATACACCTGCTGATGCCTCAGTTGAAAATTTAATTAGTTATACAAATTACGCAAATGTAAATTGGGAGTCTAAAATAGTTATTAGTACAATTGTTGGAATTGTTCTTGTTACTATTTTACTTGTTGTTTATTACAAAATTAACGCGATCGTCGCGGTTACCACAACCGGTGCTTCATTATTAACAACACTTGCTATATTCAATGTATTCGGTCTTGAATTCTCTATTGGTGCATTAATCGGATTATTTGTTATAGCAGCATTAGGATTATTCTCAAATATCTATTATTTTGAAAAATTAAAGAATGAATTATATCGTGGTCGTAATTTAAAGAAGGCTAATTCAGAAGCTTCAAAACGTTCAACATTACCTGTCGTTGATGCCTCAGTGGTCGTCTTACTTGCCTCATTAATTACATTCTTTGTTGGCGAACCTCTTGTTAAAGCTTTCGCAGTTATGGCATCACTTGGATGCATTTGTAACCTATTATTCTGCTTAGTTGGTACAAAAGGCTTAATGTGGTTACTTACAAATGATACTTGGATGCAAAAGAAAAAATCATTATTATGTATTGATGAAAGTAAAATTCCAAATACATTAAATGAAGAAAAACAAACATATTTTGGTACATTTGACAACAAAAATGTTGCGAAAAATAGTCGAAAAGTTGGAATTGCTGCGACAATTATCACAGTTCTAGGAATCGCTTTGACATTAGTATTTAACTTTACGATTGGTACCTTCAATTATGGCGATTATTATGCTTCAAGTACTAGAATTCAATTAGTTGTTGAAGATAATTCAGATATTAATAAAGTTGAAACATTAGCAAACGACTTAGAAGCATTAGGCTTCGAAATCGATGAAGACACAATGAATATCGCTACGGGAACTAAAGATGTTAATGATACTGAAATTAACTTAAATTACTTTGTTATTGATGTCATATCATTACCAAGTGATGATTCTGCAATTTATAACGATATTAATACATATGAAGGCGATAAATTATTAACAATTCAAGCCTACTTAGAAAGTTATTATCAAGCGATCGATAGTGATGCAGAAGTTAAAGTAATGAATGTTACTCCAATTGCTCATACTGTTAATCCTTGGAATGTTGCCTTAGGAATCTTATTTGGATTATTACTCTCAGGAGTATATATGGCATTACGTTATGGATTATCTAAATCAATTTCTTCATTTGTTGTTGGTGTAACTTCAACATTTACAACACTTGCATTATTCATTATTTGCCGAATTACATTTACTGATATTGCCGCGATTGGCTTATTAGGTATCATGAATATTTCCTTATTATTATCATTATTCTTCAATGCAAGAGAAAAAGAAATCCATGATGAAGTTAAAGACTTTACCGCAGAAGAAAAAATGATTAAGGCAAATGATTCCGCCTTCGGTAGTATGTTTAATTTAGTTATCTTTAACTTATTTGTGGCTTTATCATTGTTAGCGTTTGGACCATCAAGCTACAATATCATATTTATCTTAGTTATTATTGGTTTATTAATTACATTACTATATAATTCTTCCTTAACGATGTCATTATATATTGAATTCTCATCATTCTTTAGAAAAATTAAAATTAAAAAACCTAATAAACATCATAAAGACAAGAAGAAAAAGAAAACTGAACCAAAAACTACTGAACCTGAAGAAGCAATCTTCATTGGAATTAACGATTAAGGCTGTTTTTTACAGCCTTTTCTTATTATTTAATGTAAAAGAGGAGAATTATAATGGATTTTATAAGTAAGCTATGTCATCACTATAATCTAACATATGATGAATTTAAAGAATTAATAAAAGAAAAAACTATTGATGATATTCCTGATTATACTCATTTTAAAGATATTGATAAAGTAACTGATCGGATTCATCTTGCCATAAAAAATAATGAAAAAATATTAATTTATGGTGATTATGACTGTGATGGAATTATGGCGACATCTATACTTGTTAAAACATTTGAATTATTAAATTATGATGTCGGTTATTACATACCTTCAAGATATTTAGATGGTTATGGATTAAATTGTCAAAAAGTTCAAGAAGCATACAATAAAGGTTATAAATTAATAATCACGGTCGATAATGGAGTAATGCAACATGAAGCGGTTAACTTAGCTAATAACTTGGGAATTGATGTTATTATTACTGATCATCATAATATCCCTGATGTATTACCTGATGCTTTATATATTTTGCATCCTACATATTCAAATTATGGTGATTTAATATGTTGTGGGGCATATGTAGCCTTTATGCTTTCTTGGTCATTATTAGGTCATTATGAACCTTACTTATTATCATTAGCCGCGATTGCGACAATAAGTGATTTGATGGAATTAAAAGGATACAATCGAAATATTGTCAAAATATCGTTAGCGATGCTAAATGAACATAATTATCCTGCTATCGTTAACTTAATAGGTACAAATGAACCAATTGATGAATCAACATTTGCCTTAAAAATTGCGCCAAAAATTAACGCTGTAGGAAGAGTTTTAGAAGGACATCAAGCAAATAAATTAGTACAATATTTAACCACTAATTCAATTTTTGATATTAGAAATATTGGAAAATTTATTGATGAAGTGAACAATAAACGAAAAGAAATGACTTTATCATGTACTTCTTCATTGCAAATTAATGAAGATGAATCTGGTATTGTTTTAATTTGCGATGAAAAAGAAGGATTAATCGGATTAATCGCAAATCAACTATTACAAAAGTATAATAAGCCAGTTATTGTCTTTTCTAAGGCAATGGAAGAAGAAGTATATAAAGGAAGTGCTCGTTCCAAAAACGGCTTTTCTATTGTTAAAGCTTTTGAGTCATTAAAAGATTTATTAATGGTTTATGGAGGCCATTCTCTAGCGGGAGGTTGTTCGATTAAGATTTCTGATTTTGATGAATTTAAAAGAAGATTTATTGGATTAACAGATATTTATAAAATAGAAGAAGAGAAAGATGAAACAATCGAATTACAAATAGATGAAGTAACACTTCATAATTATCAAATATTATCATCGCTTGGACCATTTGGAATGGGATTCAAAGCTCCAAAATTTTCACTTCCAAGATTAAAAACTAATTTTTTAAGATATTCTAATGATGGTAATCATATAATGACGCCGTTATCAATGAAATCAAAACTTGTAGGTTTTTATATAAATAAAGAGAATATTAGTCAATACTCATGGATTAATATTGAAGGTAAAATGGCTTTAAATCATTTTAAAGGGAGTACATCATTACAGTTTATAATCGATAAATTTACCTTAGAATAAAAATAGGCCAGACTAACCTTATAAATAGTCAAAAAAAAGTCTAAAATTGATTATATTTAATAAAAATCTATATAAAATTAGATTTTATTTGTATAATAATAATTGACTTTTTTGTTTGAAGGAAGTGCATATTATGTTAAAAGAAGACTATATACATCACACATTTGAAGATGTGAGAGATCTTTATGTGGCTTATATTAAGAATGAAGATGACCGTAATCTTATTTCTAGAGCATATGAATTTGCTCTAAGTAATCATTCAGATCAAATAAGAAAATCTGGTGAACCATATGTTCAACATTTAATTGAAACTGCCTACACTTTAGCGCGCCTTCAATCTGGTCCTAACACAATTGCTGCTGGATTTTTACATGATGTTGTCGAAGACTGTGATGTTACATTAGAAGAAATAGAAGAATTATTTGGAAGCGATATTGAATCGCTTGTTGATGCAGTTACGAAATTACAAAAATTACAACTTAATCGAATTGATCCTCGTGAATTTGAAGCTGAAGGTCATCGTAAAATTTTCATTGCTATGGCTAAAGATATCCGGGTTATTATTATTAAACTTGCAGATCGACTTCATAATATGAGAACTTTAGAATGGCTTAAACCAGAACGACAATTAGCAATCGCTCGTGAAACATTAGAGGTATACGCCCCAATAGCGCACCGATTAGGTATTAATAAAATTAAATCAGAATTAGAAGATTTATCCTTAAAATACTTAGATCCCGATAAATATAATGAAATAGTGAATTTATTGGATGTTAAAATCAAGAATCGACAAGAAGCTTTAAGCAAACTTAAAAAGAAAATTGCCGACGCTCTCTATGAATCTAAAATTCCTTTTGAAATCGAATCTAGAGTTAAATCCATTTATTCTATTTACAAAAAAATATATTTAAAAGGTCGTAATTTTGATGAAATATATGACATTATGGCTTTGCGTATTATAACTGAAAATGAAATAAATTGTTATGAAGTTTTAGGATTAATTCACGCTACATATAAGCCAATTCCAGGTCGTTTTAAAGATTATATTGCGATGCCTAAACCAAATATGTATCAATCATTACATACATCCATTATTGCCGGTGAAGGACAAATATTCGAGGTTCAAATTAGAACTCATGAGATGGATGAAGTTGCAGAAAGTGGTGTCGCCGCACATTGGAGATATAAAGAAGGAACTAAATATTCTCCAGAAAAAGAACAACGCGAAATTGAAGAAAAACTCCATTGGTTTAGGGAATTTGTTCATATTTCAACCGATGATTTAAGTGAAGATGCACGCGAATATATGGAAACCTTAAGTAAAGATATATTCGATGCAAATGTTTATGTATTTACTCCTAAGGGAAGAGTAATTGACCTTCCTAATGGTGCAACACCATTAGATTTTGCCTATCGAATTCATACTAAAGTTGGTGATTCTGCGGTTGGTGCAATTGTTAATAATGTTTTAGTGCCTTTAAATACTGTATTAAAAACCGGTGATGTAGTGGAAATAAGAACAAGTAAAACATCTCCTGGTCCTAATGAAGGATGGCTACAAATTGTTACCACAAATGCCGCTAAAAACCATATTAGGAAGTTTTTAGCTAAAAGAAATGCTGAATTTTTACGCGATGATAAAATTTCCCAAGGAAAATCTTCACTTGCCGTCGCTTTTAAAGATCGTGGATTAAGTGAATCAGAAATGTTAGAACTTGTATCACAAGAAAAAGTTTTAAATCATTTTAATTGTGAAGATTTAGATGCTTTATTTATTGGCGTTAGCAATCGAACATTTACTTCAAGTCAAATTATCGAATTTTTAAAAATTAAAAAGAAAGTCGATGTTCAAAACCTTATCTATAAAGGAAATACTAGTTCTGATGCGCCAGTTTATGTTAAAAATGCTGGAAAAGTTGCTATTACTTTAGGCTCATGTTGTACACCAATACCAGGTGATAATATCGTTGGATATATCACTAAAGGTCGAGGCATTACTGTTCACCGATTAAATTGTCCAAATATTCAAAATCAACAAAAAAGATTAATTGAAGTTTTTTGGAATGAACAACTAACAATCGGTTCATATCCAGTGGATATTAGTATTGAAGCCTCTGATAGAAGCAATTTATTAGTTGATTTAATGGGAATCTTTGCCCAATTAAAAGTAAATGTTTCATCAATATCCGCTAAAGCTAATCAAACAACTTTAAGAGCGTCTGTTCAAGTTACAATATTAGTTAGTGATGCAAAACGCCTAAATGATATCTTTAATGTCCTTTTAAACATTCATGGCGTTTATGAAGTAAAAAGAATTATTCACTAATTTTAAATTTTTACATTTTTTGAGATATTGTAATTTTTGGACTGCACTTTGATATTCCATAATTAAATATTGATAAATACAAGATTATTTGATATATAAAATTTTATACAATACATAAGAAAAAGGAGTTAAAAATTAAAATAATGGGATACGCATTTATCAGTTATAGTTCAAAAAATCAAGCATCTGCAGATGCAATGCGAATGCTTTTTAAAAAGCACAACATAGATACTTGGATGGCACCATACGATATTCCGGTAGGAAGCGAATATGCTGAAGTCTTGTGCGAGGCTTTGAGTGGTTGTTCCTGCTTAGTATTAATGCTTACAGACATATCACAAAACTCTCAATGGGTTAAAAAAGAGGTTAACATTGCAATTTCAAATGGTAAAACAATAATTCCTGTAAAATTAGAAGACATAGAGTTAAACAGTACTATGAAGTTTTATCTTAACGATCAGCAAATTATTCCAGTACATACCATCGAAGAAAGTTCAGAAGAATTACAAAAAGTACTTGATAGCGTTGTTAGGATTACAGGACAAACTATTTCAAATGATGTAATCATCGATGTATCTAAATGTTCAATTCCAATCAATAATTCAAGATCCAAGCAAATAAGGGTTACGATATGGAGCCCTGTAAATACGGATGTATATTTGAATGATAAAAAACATCTCATAATGAGAATCGATTGTAATAGCGGATTTGATTATAAAAGTAATATCATTAGTATTTCTGATGACTTTGAATTGATTTTTGTGTCCAAAGGATTTGAAAAGGTTATTTCTTTTGATTTGTCTGCAATCGACAATGTACTTGAATATAATTTAAAGGCTATTCTTAGTGAGAGGGAAATAATATTATCGTATGATAGAAATGAAGCTATCGAACAAATTAAAGTAGAGGCAACCGCTTATGCTTATGAACAGTTATCAAAGGTTGGCATTGAAGAAGATATTCCACTTTTATGTGATGAATTGAAAAGACTTTCTGCTATTAAAAATAAGAATCATCATATCAATTATCTTATCGCTGTATGTGCTTCTTCTTTAGAAAAAATAGCCGCCAAATTTAATATGGAAGAAAGAATTTCGTCTATAATTATTCAAATTTATGAAAATTATGAAGCAAAATCATCGTATGGCTATATGTTTGATTCAATCGTAAAAAGTAGTGAATCCGAACGATATTCCGATAGTCATAATTTGCCTAAAAAGAATAGTGGAAATTTAATCGACGAAAGTTATGACGAATTTATTAAAGAAGCAATGCGAATTTTTATATCTCTTAATAACGCAAGTGTTTCTATATTGCAACGCAAACTTGGATTAGGTTATTCCAAAGCTTCAAAAATAATGGATATACTATTTGAAAAAGGATATATTTATGGAAATAACTCTCATCGTAAAATATTAATGACAAAAGAACAATTTAAGGAAGTATTCGGTGAAGATATAGATTCTAAAAAATAAAAAAGCCTTCTATGGCGTTTTACTAATTACTTTTTAACTATTATATTGATACTTATGCATGTGCAAAAAACATGATTATAATATGGTAATTTAATTTTTTTGGTGCAATGAATCTTTATATATTCGAATAGTGAAATTAAAAACTAGGAAAATATATAACCTTTATCGTAAACATTTTTTTGAAAAAAAGTTTAAATTACCGCAAAAAATTATTATTTATTAATAATAATGTTGACTATTTTATAAAAAATGTCAATAATATACTTAATCGAAGAAGCAGAGAATTATAGATGCTTTTTTATAGAAAGAACTTGGTTGATGAAAAAGTTTAAAAAGCTCTATAAGGGACACTGTGGAGATTGAATATTGAAATATCAGTAGATATTCCGCTGACGACGTTAACGTTAATAGAGGGCATAGATTAATTAATTTATGAACTAAGGTGGTACCGCGTATAAATCGTCCTTAGGGCGATTTTTTTTTGGAAAAAGGAGGCAAAGTTATGGCGTATAATTTACCAAAAGGAACCCATGATATTTTTGAAGATGAAGTTCGTGGTTATGATTATATCGAACAAGTATTAAGAGGTGTTGCAGAAACCTATGGATTCAATGAAATGAGAACACCAATTTTTGAACAAACTGAATTATTTACCCGTTCAGTAGGTGAATCAAGTGATGTAGTTCAAAAAGAAATGTATACATTTTTAGATAAAGGTGGTCGGAGTATGACTTTAAGACCAGAAGGAACAGCGGGAGTAATGCGAGCAATCGTTTCAAATAAACTATATGCTACAAATAACGATTTCCCTTTGAAATCATGGTATTTAGGACCAGTATTTAGATATGAAAGACCGCAAGCTGGTCGTTATCGTCAATTCTCACAGTTTGGTGTTGAATCAGTTGGTGTGACAAATTACTATCATGATGCCGAAATCATAATGATGGGCTTTTATATGTTAAAAATGTTAGGGCTTAAAAACATTGAATTAAAAATTAATACATTAGGTGATAAAGCTAGCCGATCTGCTTATAAAGAAGCTCTAAAAGATTATTTTAAAAACCATATTGACAATATGTGTAGCGATTGTAAAGTTCGATATGAAATTAATCCTTTAAGAATTTTGGATTGTAAAGTACCTGAAGATCAAGAGATTGCAAAATCGGCACCTAAATTACGCGATTATTTGTCTAATGAAGCTAATGATTATTTCGAAAAGATTCTCGGTTTATTAGATAATTTTGAAATTCCATATGTTATCGATGATAATCTTGTTAGAGGATTGGATTATTATTCACATGTTGTATTTGAATTCCATTATACATCATTTAATGGTAAAAATTTAGGAGCTGTTGGCGCTGGAGGACACTATAGTGAACTTCTTCATGAAGTTGGCGGACCTTCATTAGAAGGCGTTGGTTTGGCTTTTGGTGTTGAAAGAATATATAGTTTATTGCATGATGATAATTTACTTAAAGACACCAATGAACATCATGATATAAGCGTAATGGCTTTAACTAGCGATGCTTTAGATTTATGTTATGAAATTACAACAGCATTACGTTTAGAAGGTTTTAGAGTGGATATGAACATGGAAGCTAAAGGTTTTAAGCAACAATTTAAACGCGCTGAAAGAAAAAATTCTGCACTTGCAGTCATCGTTGGTGAAGATGAATTAACTAAAGGCGAAGTTATTATTCGCGATTTATTAAAGCAAGAACAACAAAGTGTTAGTTTACAAAAGATGATTGAAGTTATTAATGAATTTTTTGATGTTGAAGAACATCATTGTCATTGCCATGACGAAGGACATGAATGTGGAAATGATGATGAATGTTGCTGTCATCATCATGATAATGATTAACTTAAATCATTCAAAATATCGTAATTTAATATTTAAATAAGCATTATTTAAATTTCACGGAGGAAATTATGGAAAGAACACATTATAATGGCACATTAGGACTAAATGATGTTGGTAAAAGTGTTGTTTTAGTCGGTTGGGTGTCAAAAAGAAGAAATTTAGGATCAATTATATTTATTGATTTAAGAGATAGAACTGGTATTGTTCAAATTAATATTGATCCAACGCAAATTGATGTTAAAGATGTTAGAAATGAATATGTATTACAAGTTTATGGTACAGTTGCAAAAAAAGAAGTCGAAAATAAATCACTTAAAACTGGATCAATCGAGGTTATTGCTGAAAAAGTTATTGTTGTAAATACTTCAGAAACAACACCACTTATCATTGCTGACGAAACTGATGCTTTAGAAGATACAAGATTACATTATCGTTATCTCGACTTAAGAAGACCAAGTTTACAACATAATTTAATTACAAGAGCTAAAATTGTTGCGGCAGTACATGAATATTTAGACGCTAATGGTTTTATTGAAATTGAAACACCAATTTTAACATTATCAACTCCTGAAGGAGCTAGAGATTACCTTGTACCTTCTCGCGTTCATAAAGGTCATTTTTATGCTTTACCACAATCACCACAAATATTTAAACAATTATTAATGGTCGGTGGTTTAGAGAGATACTATCAAATTGCTCGTTGCTTTAGAGATGAGGATTTACGTGCCGATAGACAACCGGATTTTACTCAAATTGATGTTGAAACATCTTTCTTAGATCAAGAACAATTTTTAACATTAATGGAAGGATGCTTAAATAATATCTTTAAAAAAGTTAGGGGTATTGAATTAAAATTACCTTTAAGAAGAATGGAATATGATTTCGCAATCGACACTTATGGTAGTGATAAACCAGATACAAGATTTGGATTAGAGCTTCAAGATGTTACAAATATCTTAAATAATTGTGCCTTTGAAGGTTTTCATGTTAATTCAATAAAAGCAATCGTTGTAAACAATGTTGCAAATTGTACATCTAGAAAGCAAATAGATGAATTACAGGTTATCGCCCGTAAATATCGCTTAAAAGGCGTTACAGTGCTTAAATATGAAAATAATTCTTTAAATGGTTCATTTATTAAGTTCCTATCAAATGATGAACAATCCGCTTTAACAAGCCGTTTATCATTACAAGAAAATGATATTGTCATTATTGCAGCTTCAAATAAAAAATATGACGCCTGTGTTGGCTTAGGAGCAATTAGAAGTTATTATGGTAAAAAACTTAATTTAATACCACCACATTCATTTGATTTACTATGGGTAGTGCATTGGCCAATGTTTGAATGGGATGAAAATCAAGGCCGCTATATGGCTAACCACCATCCATTTACAAGACCATGTGATGAGGATTTACCTTATTTAGATACTGATCCAAGTAAAGTTTACATTTATGCATATGATATAGTTATCAATGGATATGAAGCAGGTGGAGGTTCTTTAAGAATATATGATCAATCTATTCAACAAAAGATTTTTGAAATTTTAGGATTTTCTAAGGAAGATATTGCTCGCAAATTTGGATTCTTTGTCGATGCTTTAAAATATGGAACTCCACCTCATGGAGGTTTAGCTTTTGGATTAGATCGTTTATCGATGATTTTATGCGAAACAGAGAACATTCGTGATGTCATCGCTTTCCCAAAGAATTTATCAGCAATGTGTCCTATGAGCCAAGCTCCAGGTGTTGTTGATGAACAACAATTAATCGATTTATCAATCAAAATTGATGGCGAAGTTGAAAAATAGTATATTATTAGTAGTTAATTAGTGAAAGGAGATAATATATGAATATTGATGAATTATCAGTTGCGGCGATTCGTTCGACCGTTATAGATGTTATTAATAAAGCTAAATCAGGACATCCTGGGATGGCTTTAGGAAGTGCGCCTATTTTATACACATTATTTAAAAATCATTTAATATCCGACCCAAATAATCCTTTATGGATTAATCGAGACCGCTTTGTTTTAAGTGCGGGTCATGCAAGTTCATTATTGTATACAATTTTACATATTGCCGGATATGAAATTTCAATGGATGATTTAAAACAATTTAGACAATTTGGTTCATTAACGCCAGGACATCCAGAGTATCTTCATACTCCAGGTGTCGATGCCACTTCAGGACCTTTAGGTCAAGGAATTGCGCAAGCTGTCGGTATGGCTATTGCGGAGAGAAGTTTAAGAAATATGTATTCTGATGGCGATCAATTAATAAATCATTATACCTATGTTTTATGTGGTGATGGTTGTTTGCAAGAAGGGCTATCTCAAGAAGCAATTTCTCTTGCTGGACATCAAAAATTAAATAAATTAATACTTATTTACGATAGTAATAATGTCACATTAGATGGAAGCATTGATTTATCTTTTTCTGAAAATGTTAAAATGCGTTTTGAAGCTTCAAATTGGAATGTTTTAGAGGTTAAAGATGGAAATAATCTTAAAGAAATTAATAAAGTCATCAAAAAAGCGAAAAAAAGCGAAGAAAAACCAACATTAATTATTGTGCATACCATAATAGGATTTGGTTCAAAGAATCAAGGACTATCAAAAACTCACGGTTCTCCATTAGGCGAGGAAGATGGAAAAGCCGCAAAAATTAGTTATGGCTTTGATTATGATGATTTCTATATTCCACAAGAAGTTTATGATGACTTTAGAAACACATTCGGCGTTAGAGGTAGAAGAAATTATCGTCGCTGGAAACGCGGATTAAAGCATTATTCTTACTTACACAATCAAGAATATATCCAATTTGAAAAGTCTATAAACAGCGATGTTTCAAGCTATATATATGATAAAATGCCGGAATTTCCAAAAGATCATAAAGATTCAACTAGAAATGTGTCCGGTTATATATTAAATCTATTACACAAAGATGTTCCAACTTTAATTGGTGGTTCTGCTGATGTTGCCGCTTCAGTAATAACCAATATTAAAGAAGGTAGTAAATTATCATCCTCCAATCCTACGGGAAGAGATGTAAATTTTGGTATTAGAGAATTTGCAATGGCGAGTGCTCAAAACGGTATTTTGCTTCATGGTGGATTAAGAACATATGTTGGATGCTTCTTAATATTCTCTGATTATATGAAATCCGCGATGAGAATGGCTTCCTTATCAAGGCTTCCAGCAATTTATTTATTATCACATGACTCAATTGCTGTTGGAGAAGATGGTCCAACTCATCAACCTATTGAACAACTTGCAATGCTTAGAAGTATGCCTAATATGTATGTTTTTAGACCATGTGACGCTAAAGAAACAGCGGCAGCGTGGAAACTAGCCTTATTAAGTAAAGAAACACCAAGTTCTATCATTCTTTCTAGACAAGCTCTTCCACTTCAAGCTAATAGTAATTATGAAGGCGTTTCACGTGGTGGTTATGTAATTTCTAAAGAAAAAGGTGGAAAACCTGAATTTACCATTATCGCTACTGGAAGTGAAGTAAGTTTAGCCATTGAAGCTCAAAATATTTTACGTGACTATGGTCATGATGTAAGAGTGGTTTCAATGCCATGCCAAGAATTGTTCTTAATGCAAAATGCAAGTTATAGAAAACGCGTTTTAGGTTCACCATATCATAAACGAATTGTTGTTGAAATGGCCGCAACTTTTGGATGGCATAGATTCGCGCCTTCAGTTATGGGAATTGATGAATTCGGAACAAGTGCACCGGCAAATGACGCAATTAATGCTTATGGATTTACCGTTGATACTCTTGTAAATTCAATCTTAGCAAAATTAGAAAAATAAAATTATAAAAACTATTAAGATTACGAAAGCTAACTTAAGCCAAGTCTTAATAGTTTTTTTTATATATAATCATACAAATAATTGGTGTTTTTAGCTTATTTTCGACAATTTTTATCGCTATTTTTTATTAAAATTAGTAATAGAAGGAGATAGAAATATGGATTATTATATATTTAGAATAAAAGAAGAATTTAAAGATGTTATTGACGAAAACATTTTATGCTCAATATTTGAAAAAGAGCATAATGAATATTATTATTCACAACTTAAATACATTATTAGCGATATTTCATGGGATAAATTAACAGAAACCGCTAAACTATATTTTAAAGATCGTAATGATATTATAATTAGCGATTTTTCAATTATTTATAAGCGTCTTATTGAAGATAAAAATGATGAACTTATTATTACCACTAATTCTTTAAGACTTCATTTAGAAAATGAATTATCTCCATTATTAACATTTTTAGAAGAATTTAACGAATGTTTCATTTATGTAAAAAAAGAAATGCTGGAATTTGCTTATCCTGTTAATTATCACAATTAGATAGCAATTATATTTGCAAGATAATGAAAAATTCGTTATAATTGTTTTTGTTAAGGAAGTGAACTTATATGGCAGATTATGTATATATTGAAAATTACTCAAAAAACGGAAAAATGGGCATTTCTCATCTTGTTTTTGATCAAATCGCCTCTATAAGTGCTCAACATGTGAAAGGTGTTTCAATTCGAAAAAATTCAAAAATTGAAAAAGCTTTTAAATTAAAGAAACCAATTGAATGCCAAATTAAAAATGGCATAGTTAATGTTAATGTCGATGTAATTATCGCTAGTGGTAGTAATGTAAATGATATTTGTCTTGCTATTCAAGAAGAGATATCAAATGCATTATCATCTTTAACAGAATTAGTGCCAATTAATATAAATGTTAGAGTAAAAGGAATTGAATAAGCTCAATTTTGAGCTTTTTCTTTTTAAAAAGAATAAAAAAATAATTAATTTATAGCAATATATGATATAATTTGTAAGGTTGAGGAGGGGGATTCATGACAGTTTCAAGAAATGTTTCTCATGAAAAAGCAATGATTATTATTTATGATGCTTTATGTTATGAGCATATGGGGCAAGAATATGATCCAAGAGAGTTAATTTCTTCAATTATGGATGAATCCTATGATTTAATTGACTTATATGTTAAACAAGTAGTAGTTAAAGCATTAATTAATAAAGAAGTATATATTGAGAAATTACAAGCAAAAATGGATACATGGAAATTTGATCGCCTTAATCGTTTAAATCAAGCCATTCTTCTTTTAAGTTTAGCTCACTTTTATGGAGTAGGAGAGGTTGAAAAAGCAGTTGTTATCAATGTCGCCGTTAGCTTAGCTAAAAAATATCTTGATGAAAACGATTATAAATTTGTAAATGCGATTTTAGATAATGTTTTATGCTAAATCCCGCAACTATTTATTCTGTAAGCGCCTTAAATCATTATATAAAATCCATTTTTGATGATAATGAAATTTTAAAATTTATTTATGTAAAGGGAGAAATCTCTTCTTTTCGTCGTCATACAAGCGGACATATTTATTTTACCCTAAAAGATGAAAAGTCTCGTTTAAAAGCGGTGATGTTTTCTTTTAAAGCACTCAGATTGACTTTTAGCCCAAAAGAAGGCGATGAAGTTTGTGTTCTTGGAAGAGTATCAACTTATCCTGAATCAGGTGAATATCAGTTATATGTTGAAGAAATGGAGCCTTTTGGCTTAGGAAAACAATTAATAGAATTGGAAAAATTAAAGAAAAAGCTCACTTTAGAGGGAATTTTTGATGAAAGCCGTAAAAAAGCAATTCCTAGATTTCCTCAAAAAATCGGTCTTGTTACTGGCAAAGGAAGCGCAGCAAGTGCAGATATGATAAAAAACATTACTAGAAGATATCCTTTAGTGCAAATATATATGTTTCCATCTTTAGTTCAAGGTAGTAATGCCCCTAAATCATTAATAAACGCCTTATTAACCGCACAAAAATATGATTTAGATACAATTATCATTGGGCGTGGAGGCGGCGCTAACGAGGATTTATCCGCATTTAATGATGAAGGAGTAGTTCGTGCAATATCTTCTTGTCAAATTCCGATTATTTCAGCTATAGGACACGAAATTGATTTTACACTTTCAGACTTAGCCGCAGATGTTAGAGTCAGCACTCCAACTGGTGCTTGTGAAAAAGCAACACCTGATATCGAAAGCTTATATTTAAAACTTGATTCAATAAGAAGTTTACTTGAAACATATTTATTAGAAAAATATCAAAAAATGAAGGAAAAATACACTTTTTTAGCATCTAGACCGATATTTAAAGATCCTTCTTTTATATATAAAGAGCAAATTAAAGATTTAAAAACATATAAAGATAAGCTTTCATTGTTATTAATTACTGGATTTAAAGAGGATAAACATCGATTTATAAATGTTAAAAAAGCAATGAATAATGAGATAATAAGAACTATTGAATTATATAAACAAAAAATTTCTTTGCTTAAAAGCCGTTTATTATTACTAAATCCAAATTCTATTTTAGAAAGAGGTTATAGTATTATATGTGATAAAGATGGTCATATAATAGAAAGCGTTGATAATATTTGCATTGAAGATGTTATTTATACGACTTTAAAAGATGGAAAATTAACCGCAATGGTTACAAACAAGGAGAAAAACAATGGAAAATAAATTTGAAGATAAATTAAAAAGATTAGAAGAAATAGTGGCTTTAATGGAATCTAAAAAGCTTTCTCTTGAAGAAAATCTTAATTTATTTAAAGAAGGTTCTTCATTAATAAAAGAATTAGAGGATACTTTAAACGAAGCAGAGAATTCTATTAAAGAAGTCATTGAAATTGATGAAAAATAACTATAAGTTAAAAAATAGTATTTTATTAGTAGAATAATAGTAGAAAGGAGGAAACGTAATGAGTGCATATAAAAATAAAGATTTAAATGAATTATCGTATAGTGAACTAGATAATATTGCAAAAGATATACGTGAAGAAATTATTAATGCTACCTCTTTAAACGGAGGGCATCTAGGTAGTAACTTAGGCATTGTTGAAATCACTTTAGCGCTTCATCGCGTTTTTAACTTTCCTCATGATAAATTATTATTTGATGTTGGTCATCAATGCTATGTTCATAAATTACTTACTAATCGTTCCTTAGATACTTTAAGGCAAAAAAATGGTATATCCGGTTTTCAAAAACGGGATGAATCAGAATATGATTGTTTTGAAGCAGGTCATAGTTCAACTTCTTTAAGCTCTGCGCTTGGAATGGCGGTTAGCCGTGATTTAAATGGTGAAGATAATAACATAATTGTAGTAATTGGCGATGGAAGTGTCGTTTCAGGTCCTTCATTTGAAGCTCTTAATAATCTTGCACATATCAACCATAAACTAATCATCATTCTTAATGATAATGAGATGTCGATATCAAAACCAGTTGGAGGAACCGCTAAATTATTATCTAAAATTAGAGTTTCTGTCAGTTATAATCGGGCAAAAAATAAATATCAAAGATTTTTATCGAAAACAAAAATAGGAAACCGTTTTTATAAAATGACTGCGAATGTAAAAAATAAATGGAAAAGGATATTTATTCCTCCTACTTTTTTTGATTCATTAGGATTAGATTATTTAGGTCCGATTAATGGTCATGATTTAAAATCATTAGAAAAAGCTTTAAAAAAGGCTAAAAAAGCGCAAAATACAATCATTATTCATTGTCATACAATTAAAGGAAAAGGTTATAAATACGCGGAAAATGATAGAAACGGAGAATGGCATGGTGTTGGTCCTTTTAATAAAGATACCGGTGTTCCTAATAATATATCTCTACTTCCTACCTGGAGTGCATTTTATAGCTCTTTAGTGCTTGAATGCATGAAAGATGAAAGATTTATTTATATTAATCCCGCAATGATAAGAGGATTTGAAGCAGAAGAAATTTTTGCTAAATATAAATATAGAGCCATTGATGTTGGAATTGCCGAAGAACACGCTGTTTCATTAGCGGCAGGATTCGCATTAAGTCAAAAACATCCAATTTTAGCTATTTATTCAACATTTTTGCAAAGAAGCATCGATCAAATCAATCAGGATTTATGTCGAATGAAACTTCCTTGTACAATTTTAGTTGATCGAGCAGGTCTTGTCGGTCAAGATGGTGAAACGCATCAAGGAATATTTGATGAAGGTTTTCTTATTGCAAACCCGAATATTATTATTTCTAATCCTAGTTCAATAGAAGAAGCTAAACAAGTTTTTTATTTATCTTTAAAAAGCGAGCTTCCATTCATTATTCGTTATCCTCGTGGCTATATTTATGAATCTTCATTATTAAAAACGCCAATTTCAGAATATAAATGGCCAGTTTTTAGGAATAATCAAAATTCAGCACTATTAATAGGTGTAGGGGTTTTATTTAATCAATTGTCTAACTTGATAATTAAAAATAATCTTCCTTATGATATAATCAATGCCTTATTTATTAAACCTATTGATAAAAAGACTTTAAAAATAGCCTTAAATTATCAAAAAATAATCATTTATAATCCTTATTCAACTCGTTATGGCTTAATAAATGAGATTTTAAGTTATTTATTAGAAAACTGTTATAAAGGAAAAGTAATAATTAAATGTATTGATGATGATTTTATCAAACAAGGAACAATTGATGAGCAACTTAAAGATCTAGGTTTAGATATTGATTCAATGATAAAACTACTAGAATTGGAGGGAAAAGTATGTTAAAGTCAATTTTAATTAAAAATTTTGCCGTTATTGAAGATTTAGATGTGTCTTTTTCATCCAATATGACAATTTTAACAGGTGAAACTGGTGCAGGTAAATCAATATTAATTGACGCTTTATCACTGTTAATTGGAGAGAGAAGTTCTTTTGATAAAATTAGAACTGGAGCTTCAAAAGCTATTATTGAAGGTGAGTTTTCCATCAATAATGAAATTCTTTTAAAAGCGATGAAAGAAAAATATGGCGAAGATATCATAGAAAACGATACCATTGTTGTTTCTAGAACTTTAGATATTAACGGAAGAAGTTTTATTAGAGTTAATGGAGTACAATTTCCATTATCAAAATTAAAAGCAATGATGTCCGAATTAATCGATATACACTCCCAACATCAAAACCTATATATTCTTAATGAAAAGAATCATTTAGAATTATTAGATGAATTTATGGGTGAAAGAGTCGAAAAGACAGAGTATATCAAAGCTTATAAAGAATACTTAAATGCTAAAAATGCCTTAAAAAGGCTTGAAAATGAGCAATTATTGAATAATGATATTTCATTAATTAATGAGCAAATAGAAGAATTAGAAACTGCACATATAGAAGTTGGAGAAATCAACTCTTTAGAGCAAGAAAAAGAAAGATTGATGTCTTGTCAAAAGACTATCTCCGCGATTAACATGTTTTTACAACTTAGTGAAGATGATAATGGAATACTTACTAAAATGTATCTAGCAAAAAAAGAGTTAGAGCGATCTAGTGATGAAAAACTCATTGAATATAGTGAAAAATTGAACAATTTATATTATGAAATGAAAGATTTATCTTCGAATGTTTCTGATGAATTAGAATCCTTTAATAATTCTTCTTCTAGACTTGAAGAAATTGATGATCGACTTTATTTATTAAAACGTTTAGTGCGTAAATATCATGGTGATGAAAATGATTTATTATCATTATTAAGTGATTTACAAGAAAAAGTATATCGAATTGAACATTTTGAAAGAGTTTTTATCGAAATGGAACAAGAAGTTAATAGATTATATGAAATTGCTGTAAAAAAAGCTGAAGCGTTATCATCTATAAGAAAAGAAACAGCCGCTAAATTATGTGAACTTGTTGATAATGAATTACATGACTTATCGCTAAATAACGGACAATTTATTGTTAATTTTGAAAAAAACGAATTATCGATATATGGTAGTGATAAGGTAATATTTCTTTTAACCACAAATAAAGGACTTGCTCCTTCACCTTTAAAAAATGTCGCTAGTGGTGGAGAAACTTCTCGAATTATGCTTGCTTTAAAAACCATCTTTGGAAGGTTAAGTCATATGGAAACAATTATATTTGATGAAATCGATACTGGAGTATCTGGTAGAATAGCAATGCAAGTTGCTTATAAAATGAAAGAAATTGCTTCATATTGTCAAGTTTTAGTTATTTCACATCTTCCACAAGTAGCCTCAATTGCTGATCATCATTATTTAGTTATCAAGGAAGTTGAAAATGAGATTACTAAATCTAAAATAATTGAATTGAATGATGAAAATGAAAGAATTTGTGAAGTTGCTAAGTTATTATCAGGTTCTGAAATTACAAATGCCTCGCTTGAAGCTGCAAAAGAATTAATAAAAGAAGGAAAAAAGATTTAAATTACCTATTTTTAACAAATGCATTTTTAACTATATAGTGAATACTATGATTGAAAGGAGTAAAGCACTATGAAATTAAAAATGCTTTTTTTATCTATTTTATCTATTATTGGTTTAAAACAGGGAATAGTCTTCGCAAATGCAATTGATTTAGTTCCAGGAGGACAAACTATTGGAATTGAAATACGACCAGATGGCTTAATTATCTCAGGAACTTATGATGTTAAGACTAAAAATGGTAGTTACAATCCCTCTAAAGATAGTGATATAAAACGAGGGGATATACTATTTGAAATAGAAGGAATTTCAATATCTAGTTTAGATGATTTTTCCGCCGTTTTTAATCAAAAAATCAATAAAAATGATGAAATTGATATTCGTTTAAAACGTAATAATACGGCTATAAAAAGAAAATTACGCCTTATAAAAGTTGATAATCGTTATAAAACTGGACTTTATATAAAGGAAAGAATTCTAGGAATTGGAACTGTTTCTTTTTATGATCCTGAAAATAATATCTATGGCGCGCTTGGTCATGGTGTGGTCGATAGTGATTCAGGAAATATTGTTGAAGTTAAAGAAGGCAGTATTTATGAATCTTCAATTACTGGTATAAATAAATCAAAAGATGGTGACCCTGGGGAAAAAATCGCTGATTTTAATCAAAATAATGTTTTAGGGACGATTTTAGAAAATACAACGATTGGATTATACGGGGAGTATAATGAGCTTCCAAAAGGGCTAAAACCGCTAAAAATGGCTTATTCAAATGAAGTTCAATTAGGAAATGCTTCAATTTATACAGTTATTAAAGGGAATACGGTTGAAGAGTTTTCAATTAATATTACTTCGTTAGTAAAACAAGAAATTAGTGATATTAAGGGAATTTCATTTAAAATTAACGATAAAAAACTATTAGAATCAACCGGAGGAGTTATCGCGGGAATGTCTGGAAGCCCAATCATTCAAAACAATAAACTTGTTGGCGCTGTCACTCATGTTCTAGTTGATGATGTCGATCATGGATATGGTATTTATATGGAATGGATGTATAATGAGGCCTTAAAATTAGCAAAAAACGACATTTAATGCAAAAATTTGTATTATCAAGCGCTTTCAAAGAGAGCAAATAACTTTTTATAAAAAATAATGGGATTTTTAACATAATTCGACAAAATGAGGCAATATTAGTTGATATAATTGCAAAGAACACAGAAAAAAGGGGAGAACTTGATGGAAAAATGGAAGGTGTTTGTTGTCGATGACAACGAAGAAGTAGTGCATTTTATATCCTCTGTAGTTTCAATGCAGTCCAATATGTACATGATTGATTATGCCTTAGATGGAGAAGAAGCATTACGAAAGTTATCCGTCTTAGAACGAATCGACATACTAATTACTGACCTAATAATGCCAAAATTAGATGGCTTTAATTTCCTAAGAAGGTTAAAAGATAAATCAAATATTAGCGTTGGTCATATTATCGCTATGAGCGCATTAGTTAATGAAAAAACACTAAGTTATGTTGCATCATTAGGAAGCGAAATGTTTTTAATTAAACCTTTTTCATCAAATGCGTTAAAAGAAATATTGAAAAATATTATTTCTTCAGAAATTGAATCAGATAATAACAGCCTTTTAACCAACGATTTAAATGCTAGAGTATCATCATTATTACATGAATTAGGAGTTCCCGCACATATAAAAGGATATTCTTATTTAAGAACTGGAATAATTCACGCTTACAACAATCCAGATTATGTTGGAAGAATAACCAAAGTTCTATATCCGGAAGTTGCTAAACTATATAGCACCACAAGCGCACGTGTAGAACGAGCCATAAGGCACGCCATTGAACTAGCATGGACTAGAGGAAATATTGAAAAAATCGATGAAATATTTGGATTTACCATAAATGCGGAAAAAGCAAAACCAACTAATTCAGAATTTATTGCCATGATGGCGGATTACCTTCAAGTTCAAAAAAGAAAAGCAATTATGGTATGAGGAATCAATTGGTTCCTCATTTTTGCTTTTTATTTGCTATAATGTAATCACTAAGGAGGCTTTATTAATGGCTAAAATCATTGTGCATATTGATTTAAATGCTTTTTTTGCTCGTTGTGAAGAAATAAAGGATCCTTCCTTAGAAAACAAACCCCTTATCGTTGGAAGCAATGGCAAAAGAGGAATAGTCTCAACTTGTAATTATGAAGCAAGAAAATATGGAATTCACTCCGCGATGCCTACATATATGGCAAGAAGATTATGTCCAAACGCAATTATCAAATCATGCGATTTTTCATTTTATGTTAAAAAATCAAACGAATTTATTAATTTTGTACAAAAGTATTCATCTGTTATTGAAAAAGCTTCTATAGATGAATGTTATGTTGATATGACTGTTCCTTTACATAATGTTAAAGATGTTATTAATTATTTTAAAGTATTTCAAGAAAAGCTTTATGAAGAAACAAAGTTATATTGTTCAATTGGAATTGCTCCAACAAAATTTTTAGCTAAAATGGCATCTGATTATAAAAAACCTCAAGGAATTACAATCATTAGACGAAGGGATATATCTCGCATTTTATATCCTTTATCAATTGATGAAATGTGGGGAATTGGTAAGAAAAATGCCCCAAAACTCAAAAAAATGGGTATTTTAACAATCGGTGATTTTGCTAAAGATGATTCCTATGAAGCAAAAAAAATATTAGGAAAATTTTATTATGTCTTAAAAGATTGGGCTCATGGATTAGGCGATGATAATGTTGATACTGAACCTTGGGATCCTAAATCAATTGGGCATTCGACAACTTTGTTTGAAGATACTTCTAATATAGAGGAAATATCAACGATTTTTAAAGAATTATCGCAAGAAGTTAGTAAAGAAGCTATCAAAAAAAAGAAAAAGGGCACAACAGTGCAAATTGTGATAAAATATAGTGATTTCAAAGTCAATAATCGTTCATTAACCTTAAATGAACCAATTAATGATTTTGAAAATATATATCAAATAGCAATGAAGTTATTTGAAAAACATTATACTGGAGATTTATTAAGATTAGTTGGAGTTTCTCTTCAAAATCTTATAGATGAAGAGGATATAGTTGTGCAAATGAGCATATTTAATTATCAAAAGCACGAAGAAGAAAGTGCAACAAAACTTTTAATTAATGAATTAAATAGACATTTAAAAGAACCAATGCTTAAAAGAGCAAGCGATTTAAAAAAATAGGTTAAAAATGTCTAAAAGTTGTTTTTTAGTATATTTTTAGTAAAAAAGGAGTATTACAATGAAGCTAGTAGATGCCTTAGATTTATATACTCAATACCTTCTTGTGGAAAAAGGACTAACACCTACAACCGTTAAAAACTATCAAGATGATATTAATCAGTTTTTCTCAATGATTAATAACGAAGTGGCTTCCACAACCGAATTAACAGGAGAGCATATTTATCTCTTTATGCGAATGCAAAACATCAAAGGTTTGATGACTACCACAATTATTAGACGCATATCTTCGATTAGAAATTTTTATATTTTTTTGCAAAAGGAAGGAATGCTTAATGATAAAATTCCTACCATACCCGCACCTAAACTAGGTCAGCATCTTCCTTCTGTCTTATCCTTAGAAGAAGTAGAAAAGCTCTTAGAAGCACCTAATATGAAGACAGATGCTGGTGTTCGTGATCGTGCAATGCTAGAATTAATGTATGCTTCTGGGCTACGGGTCTCGGAATTATTATCTTTAGAAAGGTCAATGATTAATTTTGATAATAATTTAGTGAGAATATTTGGTAAAGGAAGAAAAGAAAGAATAATCCCAATTGGTGATTATGCAATATACTATCTAAGAGAGTATATGATTAATATTCGTTCAAAAAACATAGGAAAAAACACGAAATATGTGTTTTTAAACAAAAAAGGGAAACCATTAACAAGACAATATTTCTTTAAGCAGGTGAAAAAATATGCAAAAGAGGTAGGAATTGAAGTTGAAATTTCTCCTCATACTTTAAGACATTGCTTCGCCACTCATTTGTTAGAGAATGGCGCTGAATTAAGGGCGGTACAAGAAATGCTTGGTCATACTAATATTGCCACAACGCAAATATATACGCACATTTCATCAAATAGAATTACTAGTGCTTACGATTTGTTTAGTAAGCGAAAATAAAGAAAAATGGAGGTTTTTATGAAAAAATTTAAAAGAATATTCTTAATCGTTATGGATTCCGTCGGTATTGGCGCGATGGATGATGCTAAGAAGTTTGGTGATGAAGGCACAAATACTTTCGTCCACACTGCAGAAAAATGTGGAGGATTAAATATCCCAACTTTAAATAGTCTTGGTCTTGGTGATCTTGCTCCAATTCTTGGAACTTCTAAAGTTGCTCATCCTAATTCTTATTCGCTTATTCTAAATGAAGCAAGCAATGGAAAAGATACAATGACAGGACATTGGGAAATGATGGGGATTTTAACCACAAAACCATTTAAAACATTTACCGACACTGGATTTCCTCAAGAATTAATCGATGAATTAGAAGAAAAAACTGGACATAAATTTATTGGTAATTATGCCGCAAGTGGAACTGAGATTCTAAAAGAATTAGGGGAGGAACACTTAAAAACTGGTAATTTAATTGTCTATACTTCCGCCGATAGTGTCCTTCAAATCGCTGCACACGAAGAAAAAATTGGAGTACCTGAATTATATAGATGTTGCGAAATTGCCCGCAAAATATGCTTAAAACCCGATTTTTTATTAGGAAGAATTATTGCTAGACCATTTATAGGAACTACCAAAGATAACTTTAAAAGAACATCTAATAGACATGATTACGCCTTATCACCAAGTGGCATTACTGCTTTAGATATTTTAAAAGAAAATGGTTATGAGATTTCTTGTATTGGCAAAATATATGATATCTTCAATGGAGCGGGCGCTACTAAAACTCAAAAAACCGTCTCTAATAATGATGGAATGAATAAAACAATTCTAGAAGCTAAAGATACAAATTATGAAGGATTATGCTTTGTAAACTTAGTTGAATTTGATTCAGAATATGGTCATAGACGTAATCCAAAAGGTTATGGAGCTTGTATAGAGGAATTTGATTCTCAACTAAAACAACTATTAGAAGTCATTAACGATGATGATTTAGTAATGATTACTGCTGATCATGGAAATGATCCTACCTATACAGGCAGTGACCATACCCGTGAAAGAGTACCATTACTATGTTATTCAAAATCTTTTAAAAATGGTCGAAATATCGATTTTAGAAACACTTTCTCTGATATTGGGGCTACAATATTAGAAAACTTTGGTCTTATAAAAGATGATACGATGATTGGTAACTCTATCAAAGAGTTATTAAATGATTAATAAAAAGGCGCCCTAGAGCGATTCTAAGGCGCTTTTATTTAATCTAATACATTTATCCTTATAAGATATAATTCCTTCGCTTACTAGGCTATAAAGCAAGCGTGAGGTAGTTTCTCTAGTTAAACATATTTCTTTTGCCAAATTAGTAACTGATGATAATTTAATAATTTCTTTATCTTTATAACAAAATACTAAATACGATAAAAGACGATCTTTAGCATTCTGAATTGAAATTATTTTCATTTTTTGAGTAAGATTAATTGTTTTATCGGCAAGAATTTGAAGGTATATTTTTAAAAAATCTGCATTTTTTTGAATGATTCTTAATAAATTATCTTTTTTTATAACATATCCTTTTCCTTTTTTTGTAGCAATTATATTGCTTAGATATTTATTAGATGTTGAAAAAATTAAATTATTTCCAAATATTGAAGGGGAGTAAAGGTAATTAAATATTTGCTCATTTCCATTAATATCAAAATTAACCATTTGAATCTCACCATTTGTAATAATGACAATTTCTTCACAAATTTGGTCTTTTTTAAATAAAATTTGCCCTTTGTAGAATTCGATGATATTTAATTGAGCTAAATCATCTATAGTTAGAGTATTAATTAATTGTTTGATCAAATTCATTTTTTTACCTCATTATGTGATAAAAATCACAGTTTTACCTTGTAAGTATAACATATAATAATCCTCGGGTGATAAAAAATGAAAAACAAATTTATTTTAGGATTAGCAGTTCTCCTTATATTAACTGCATGTGGTTCAAAGAATGAAGCAAATAGTTCGACAAGTAGTGTAAATAGTTCGACAAGTGAAATTATTACTGAGAGTGCCAAAATTGTCGCGCCAACTGGGGCGCCAGTAATCGCAATTGCAAATTATGCGATTAACCATCAAAATGATATTGATATTGGTAATGATGCCGCTTCATTAAGCGCTGCATTTACAAACAAAACCGCTGATATTATTATTGCACCTATTAACTTAGGAGCAAAAATGTTTAAAGATTCCGCTTCAAATGCTTACGGTTTATACAAAGTATTAGTATGGGATAATCTTTACTTAGTATCTAGAAATGAAATTAAATCAATCGATGATTTAAAAGGCAAAGAAATTACTTCCTTTGGTAAGGGTAGTACGCCTCAAATCGTCTTAGAAAGCTGCATGAAAGCTAATAATATCAGTACTGAAAACATTACTTATAAAAACAATGTTAATGAAGCTAATGCCGCTTTTTCCGCCAATTTAGCGGATATTATCGTATCAGCACAACCTAATGTATCTGGTTTAGACACTAATGGTTGCTATGTTCTTTCTTTATCAACTTTCTGGAAAGAAACCACAGGTCATGATACTTATCCTCAAAGCGGATTATTTGTTAAATTTGATTCTTATAACGATATAAAAAATTCCTTAGATGAAATTAGCGATTCTTATAAGCATCTTTTAGATGATGTGGAAACAACCGCTAAAAACGCTTCTGAATTGCTTTCTGGATTAAATGAAAACTTAATAAAGAAAGCTCTTCCTAATTGTGGTTATAAAAATGTTAAAAATGTTCGTGAATCTGTTAATAACTATTATCAAAAAATAATTGATTTAGGCTTGGGCGCTTCTGTAGGAGGAGCACTTCCAAATGAAAAATTCTACGAACTCCTCGAGAAATAATTTTATAGCCTCGACAGTTTCATTAGTTTTTATTCTTTTAATACTTACACTTTTAACATTTAATAACAAAGGAAGTCAAATTTATCCTTCTACGAAAGATATTCTAGAAGAATTATGGTTGAATATTAGCAATTTTAAACGAATTTTGGCATTTATTTCAACTTTTGGAAGGGTAGTAATAACTCTTATTACATCATTTATTTTAGCTTTATTATTGTCTTTACTATATTACTATAAACATATTAGCTATTCATTTATTAAACCAATTCTTGTAATTGCCAAAAGTGCGCCTATAGTGGCAATATCAGTTTACATATTTATCCTTGTTGGTGGCACTTTAGCCCCTTATATCATTACTGGATTAGTTACATTTCCTATAATGCTAGAAGCAATGATTTTAGCTATAGATCAAATTCCAAACGATATTGTTGATGAACTTGCGCTTATTAAAAGCTCAAAATTCTATAAATTTATTAAAATTTATTTGCCTTTAATCAGCAAATCAATAATTAGTAGTTTGTTACAAACAATAGGATTAGGATTTAAAGTAATGATTATGGGTGAATACTTATGCCATACTAAAAAAAGTATCGGTGTACTAATTTATAATTCTTATTCATTTTTAGAAATGGATGTCTTAATTGCAGTAATTATTGAAGTTGTTATAATCGTAGTCATTGGAGAATTAATAATTAAAAATTTTGAAAAAAAGTATTTTTAAGCGAGTGAATAACTCGTTTTTTTATATTTAAAAAAAGTCAAAAAATCTATTTTTTTAACTTTTATTTACTTTATACTAATTGAACAAAGATTTTTAAATCCTTTATTTACTGAAAATAGACAATTAATTCTTCATTATATAAATCAGTTTTTAATAGTTTTTTAACAAAAAGTTAGGAAAAAATCAATTTCCTCACTAATTATAATTAGGAGGGATTAATATGAGAAATCAAGACATAATTAGAAAATACCGTTTAAAGGAGCCTGAGGAGAATTTTGACATAAGAGTGGATAAAGCAATAAAAAGGCAACAAACATTGCAAATTAAAGGCTTAAAAGCCCAATTAGAATGGATCAAAAGACAAATTGAATATTTAACCTTTGCGGATAATCATGAATCTTATTTTGAATTGCATCGAGGTGAAGTATATGAATTTGATTGGGGCGTAAATGTAGGTTGTGAATTTTCTTCTCGTCATTATGGCGTGGTTCTAGCTTATTCAGGAAAAAACAATCCATTAGTTTTAGTTTGTCCACTTAAAACCAACCGCTACGGCGCGAATCCTTCAAGTGATGTTAATTTAGGATATATCTCAAATATCATAAGTGATTCTGAGACACTTGCGGTAGTCAATCAAATTAGAGCACTAGATAAAGTAAGAATGTATGTAAGACCAATTATCAATGAAACCATTTCCACAGATGAAGGAAAAACCAAACTTACCAAAGAACAAATGTCACTAATAAATAATGGTATAAAAAGCATCTTTAAACTTAGCGAATAATACTTAAAGTATAATTTTAGTAGTTATTTAGTAATTATTAAGTTGATTTAATATTTAGTCAAATTGTGGGAAACCTTATTTAATCTAGATTATATCGAATGTTTTCTAAAAAACTGACATTGGAAAAAGTTCGATGAAATCTAGATTTTTCAGTATTTTAGTTAACATAATAGACATTATACGAAGTAATGTTATATTGTCATTTTTTCTCTAATTCATCAAAATTAATAATAAACACCAAATAAAAGCATTATACTAGCCCTCTTTTCTTTAAATTATTAATAAAATAGCAAATAAAAAATCCTCTGAAGATTAATTGTTCTCCTAGAGGATGTAATTACGAATGATTAAAACTTTTCTATTTCAAATAATACTCGAGGCATTCCTTAGTTAATGTGTTAAACATATTTATCGACTTTTTCTCTAAATATGTTTTATTCTCTTCTAAAACAACTCTAAATCCTTCTTCAATATTTCTAAAACATTTTTCTATAAGCTCTGAAGAATCATAATCTCTTAGAGGATCAATTTTATCACACGCATATATTAGCCTTTCTAGCTTACTCATTCTTGCCCTTCCAGAACAATGATAAGCTATTGAATTTAATATATCTTCGTCAAAGATACTAAATTGATGTTTTGCAATGCTTGCGCCTACAAATTGATGAAGAACTTTTAAAGGATAGTCTTTATAACTACTCCACTCTGTTTCGATATAAGCGTAATTCGACATTACATCTTTTCCAACATCATGTAATATACCCGCTATAAAAGCGGATTTTTCATCAATTTTATTTGTTTTTGCTATTTTTTTAGCTAAAAACGCTACTGATACACTATGAAGATAACGCTTTTGGTCAATCAATTGATATATTTCATCATATTTATAAAGATGATTATCAACAATATACTTTAACACTCTGTCGTCCACATTGATTGATTGAAGTTCTCTTATACCTGTACTTGAACATTGATAAGTTTCCCCTTCAATAATCATGACGCTATATTTAAGTGCATTTGCTTTTCCTGCAACAGACATTTCACTTTTATTATTACGTTTATAAACAATAAACTTTACAAGCTTAATTAATTCATCAATTTGATACCATTTATGAAGATTCTCTAATTGATCTTCGCCAATTAAAAAGAAATATCCTTGTTTTTTACCATTTTTTTTATCTTTTTTTAATATTTCTTTAATTGTATCAATGGTATAATGACCTCCTCCACTTAAATTAAGTTCAATATCACTATAATCAAGCATTGGTTCATTCTCAAGTGCAAGCTTCAACATATCTAATCGCTGTATTTCATTATTTTTAGCCTTTTTCCAGCGAGGATTCTTTGATATGATAAAGACAACCTTATCACCTTTAATAAACTCCAGCGCTCTTTTTGCAATGAAAATATGGCCATTGTGAATCGGATCGAATGAACCGCCAAATAAAATTATTCTTTTCATTTACTTTACCAAGTGAATTTTCGGATTTTTGCGGTTTTTTCGATATAAAACGATAATTCTTCCAATAACTTGAACAACTTCAGCGTGTAATTTCATCGATAAATTAATAGCTAATTCCGTTAATGGTGTTTCTACCGTTTTATGGACTGTAATTTTTATTAATTCTCGCGCTTCTAAAGCTTTATCAAACATGTCAAGTGCGGTTTCACTTAATTCATTTTTACCAATTTGATAAATTGGTTCAAGCGTATTGGCAATACTTTTTAATTGTTTCTTTTGATTTGTCGATAACATTAAAACTTCTCCCCTTTATTTAGCTAACTTTTTTGATGGATATATCAATATCTTTTGGTACCATAATCATTATTTTAATTTCACTTGATTTAAAATGAATCCATCCTAAACCAGAAATACCAATTTCATATCCTCCACTATCTAGATTGTACTCTTTTTGTTCAAAATCTTCTTCATTAATTAAAAACTCACTTAATGGCTTAATAGCTCTATTTCTAATTAATGAATAAAAAGTCGTATTTGCTTTTTCAAGCTTAGTTCTTTGAATTTGTACATCATTTGAGGCAAAAATGGTGAAATTCGTTCTTTTTCCTTTAATAAAATCAAATCTTGCCACTCCTCCAAATATTAACGATTGTTGATCATTTATTTGGTAAACTCGCGATTTCATTTCTTTTTGAGGTGTCAATTCTAAAATAGCTTTTCTTTCAACTTTAGATATCAAAGACGCTTCTAAAGGAAGTCCTGGAGTGTCATAAATATAGGATTTATTATCAAGAGGTACTTCAATAACATCAATTGTTGTTCCTGGATATGGTGAGGTAGTAATCATCTTTGTTGTTTCATTTGCGTAATTCTTCAATAAAGTATTTATCAAAGAAGATTTACCAACAGATACTGCACCTACAAAATATACATTTCTTCCTTTGCGATATTCTTCAATTTGTTTTAATAGTTCATCAATATGATAATTTTTAGATGCACTTGTTAAAATGATGCTTACGACTTTCAGCCCTTTTTCATTCGCTAAATGACGAATATTTCGTTCTAATCGTTCATCTTTTAAAGATTTTGGCAAAATATCGCGCTTATTTGCAACAATTATGATATCCAATCCTTTTATCGCATCATTAATCGCATTAATAAACGAGAATGAGTAAGTAAAGAAATCAATAACATAAACAATTAAAGATTTAGTTCTTTTTGCACGATGAAGGATTTTAATATAATCCCCCTTAACATCTACGACTTCATCTTCTTCATGATAATGTTGCAATCTAAAGCAACGACGACAAAGTGAAGCATTTTTCCTTTTATAAACTTCTTCTGGAACATATCCGTTTTCATCAGGATTTTTGCATTGGAGTTCTACTCCACATCCAAAACAATATTGTTTCTCTTCAATACTCATTTTATTACCTCCCAGCTTAAAAGCTTTCCTTTTCTTTTTAAGCATTTTCTTAATGGACGATCAATTAAACGATTAAACCGTGTTGTCCATTGATCTTCTTTAACAATCGGCTCGGTTAAAATAGTGATTATATTAATTCTATTTCCACATACAATATCTGTAAGTAACTGATCACCTATTAATACACATTTGGATGGTTCAATGTTGTTATTTTTTAAAAATTTATTTAATTTATTTGTAAATGGCTTCCTGGTACTTGAACAATACCGAACATTAAGCTCATTTGCGTAATTTTTAACCCTTTTACCTCTATTATTGGAAATAAGAATAATTTCAATATTGTTTTTATCAAGCAGTTCTTTCCATTCATTCACTCTTGATGAAGGTTTAAATAAGCGATATGAATCTAGTGTATTATCTAAATCACATAAAACATATTTAATACCTAAAGAAATAAAAAACTCAATCGATATATCAAAAACACAATTTGCGTGATATTTTGGAATAATTCTTTTATTCATACATTGCTCTCCTTCTAACTAGAATATTTTACTTTATTTTAACTACTTTTTAAATATAAATATTTAAATATTTAATTCATATTCATTTCGTATTTTACATAAATCTATATTGGGTGAAAAAAAGTGAATTATTTAATAGAATTATTCTTTAATATTAAATATTTTGTGGGTTTTATAAAAAATAATGCCTTTCCTCAAAAATTAAGCGATGAAGAAGAGCATGAATTACTTTATAAATTATTCGATGAAGAAGAGCATGAAGAAGCACGAAAAAAACTTATCGAACATAATCTACGATTAGTTGCCCATATTGCTAAAAAATATGAATCTTATGATGAATTGAATGAAGACTTAATTTCAATTGGAACTCTTGGTCTTATTAAAGCTATCGATTCCTACTCTCTTTCTAAAGATGTAAAACTTGCAACATATGCCGCAAAATGCATCGAAAATGAAATTTTAATGGCGTTGCGTTCTTCTTCTAAATATTCAAAAAATGTATCTCTTTATGACTCAATTGGAACTGATAAAGATGGTAGTGAAATTAGTTTAATCGATGTCATACCAACATTTGAAGAAGAATATTCCTCAACTTTAGAAAAAAATCAAAAAATCAATGATTTAATGAATTATTTGCAAGTCTTAGATGAACGGGAATTAGAGATAATTACACTAAGATATGGACTGAATAATGAAAAGGAACATACACAACGCGAAATAGCAAAAATGCACAGCATTTCCCGTTCCTACGTTTCCCGAATTGAAAAACGAGCTTTAACAAAATTACTACAAGAATTTAAAAAAAGACAAAAATCATAAATTATTTGCTATAATGTTTCCGAGGTGAATTTTTATGGAAAACAATATTACACCAAATACTGAAGAAAATAACAATAATAATGTCCACTACTGCAAATACTGTGGACATGCTCTAAATGATGAGTATCGCGTTTGTCTTAACTGTGGCGCTCCTAATGAAAGCCTATATGTTTCTTCAAATCAAGAAGCAACTAAAGGTTCGACAAATGATAACAATCATTTTAATCCTACTCTTATAGTGGGTTTAGTATTATCGATTTTTATTCCATTTTTTTCTCTTATTATTGGAACATATTCATTGACAAATTTGCTTAGAATTGAAAAAGAAGCTCGTTCTAAACAATGGAAAAGCGATTTTATTTTAAGTATAGTTATTATTGTTTTATCTTTAATTATGACAATTTATGTATTTGTCGCTCAAAGTAATACTATCGATCCTGAGGAAGATGATATCGAACTATTAAATAATATTTTATCGAAATAAATTTTGTTAGTTTTAAAAGAATTTGAGGGTTTTTTCCCTCTTTTTTTGTTTTTAAAAAGCCGCCTTTTTAAAAGCAGCTTAATGTTTAATGAATTTTAGTCTTTATAAATCTACCATCTTTAGTATTAAATTCTTTATTTTCTTCACTTTCAATTAATTCATCATCTTTCCAAACGCCAGATTCAAATCTACCATCTTTATAATAATAAACACCATGTCCACAAATTTTATCTTCTTTAAATTCACCTTCAAATCGATCGCCATTACTATAAAAATATTTACCTAAACCCGATTTATTATCATCTATCCAATTCCCTTCATAGCAACTTCCATCTTCATAATAATAAATTCCAAAGCCATGAAATTTACCATCTTTAAACTCACCTTCATAATGATTTCCACTTGCATAATAGTAAATTCCTTTTCCTGTACGTTTACTTCTTATCCAATCCCCTTCATACCGATCACCATTATTAAAGTAATACTTACCAAAATTTGTCATTTCATTTTGATTCCATTCACCTTCGTAACGGTCTCCGTTACTAAAGTTTTGAATTCCAAATCCACATTTAATATCATTTTGCCAATCGCCTTCATAAAAGTCTCCTGATGCGTGATAATATTTTCCTTTCCCATTAAATCGATTATTTAAAAACTCGCCTTCATAACGGTCTCCATTAGCAAAATAAAACGTACCTTTCCCTGTTCTACTATCTAAAAACCAATTACCCTCATAACGATTTCCTGTTTCAGCGTAATAAAACTTTCCATATCCATTATATTTATTAAAGCGCCAATTACCTTCGTACTTATCACCATTTTCATAATAATAGACACCTTGTCCATGAAAGTCTCCATTATAAAAGTCACCTTCATATTTATCACCATTACTAAAAAAATATCGACCTTGTCCATTCATTCTATTATTAGCCCATCCACCTTCATAAAGGCTACCATCTTTAAAATAATATGTTCCATATCCGCACTTATCATCGTGGTCCCATCCACCTATATATCGATCACCATTTTTATAATAATAAGTGCCTTGTCCATGGAAATAGCCATCTAAGAATTCGCCTTCATACTTATCTCCGCTTGCGTATACATATTCACCATTTCCTTGCATTTTTCCAAATTTATCAACTTTACCATAATAATAAGAACCATCAGGATAATTATATTTATTTTTATTATTAAAATCTCCCATAATACCTCCAAAAAATACATTAAATTCTATTCTTTATATAAAATCGATAAAAATTAAGTAACTGTTTTCTAACACAAATAAATCATTTAATTCCAACATATTTGTTATTTTTCCATATACCGGTTTTAATCTCACCCGATGCTAAATAATAAGTTCCATATCCTTCTACAAAATCATTTTTAAATTCGCCTTCGTACTTATCACCATTACTAAAAGAAAAGACTCCTTGACCACATTTTGCATCATTTTCCCAATTGCCATCATAAACATCGCCATTAGCAAATGTATATTTTCCATAGCCACATCGCTTACCACTTTTAAAACTTCCTTGATATAAATCACCATTCGAGTAAAAAAACATGCCATGTCCATTAATTCTATTATCTAAAAATTCACCTTCATAACGAGCTTTGTTAGCAAAAAATAACATTCCTCGGCCACTTCTATTGTTATCAACCCATTCTCCAATATAACGGCCTCCGGAATCTAGAAAAAACACACCTTGTCCATTGCGCTTACTATTTTTCCATTCGCCTGCATATCTGTTACCATTTTCATAATAATAAACCCCATATCCATGAAAGAAATCGTTTAAAAACTCACCTTCATAATGTTCATTTTCACTTAAGCGCAATATTCCATATCCATTACGATGACCTTTTTGCCAATTTCCTTCATATGTTTGCCCTTTTTTATAATAGTATTTACCAAAGCCAGATTGTTTATCCTCTTCCCAATTACCTTCATAAAAATCTTCATTTTCATAATAGTACTTGCCAAATCCTGATTTTTTATTATCATTCCAATTTCCTTTATAAAGAGCACCATTATTATAGTAATACGCACCTTGTCCATGAAATTTGCCTTTTAAAAACTCACCTTCATAATGATCTCCATTATACAAGTATAAAATTCCTTTCCCATTTCTTTGTCCATGGTCCCAATATCCTACATAACGATTTCCATTTTGATAAAAGAAGGTACCTTGTCCATAAAAAACTCCATCGACAAATTCTCCAACATACCTTTCCCTATTTGCGTAATAATATACTCCAGAACCTGTCCTATGACTATTATCGAAATTACCAACATATTTATCCCCATTTTTATAATAAAAAGTACCTTCACCATTAAACCGGTCATTAAGAAAATTTCCTTCATAATAATCGCCACTTGCATAAGTATATTTTCCGTATCCATTCATTTGACCTTGAGTATTTACTTCGCCATCATATTTATCGCCATTTTTAAATTCAATTTGTTTTTTGATACTAAAATTATCCATAAACAACCTCCTGGAAATTCCTTTTTTTAATAATAACATATAAAATCATATAATTTTTCGTTAATTTTAAAAAAACCATAAGCTCTCTAAATAAGAGAATACTTATGGTTATCAATTAATAAATTTTAGTTTTAATAAAACGACCTTCATTTGTATAGAAGCCACTTGAGCTTCCATTACCAGAAGATGAAGAACCAGAAGTGCCTCCATTACCTGAATTGCCGGAATTTCCGCCACCTTCACCATCTACTTTAATGCATTGATCATTTTCCCAAATACCAGATTTCTTGCTTCCGTTAGCGTAAAAATAGGTTCCACGTCCACAGAATTTACTATTTTTAAATTCGCCTTCATAACGATCGCCATTACTAAAGTAATAAACACCTTTTCCAGTACGGCCACCATCGACCCAAGCACCTTCATAACGATCACCATTTCTATAAAAATATTTGCCAAATCCGGCTTTTTTATCATTTTGCCATGCGCCTTCATATTTATCTCCATTAGCGAAAAAATAAGTACCTTCACCATGGAAATTATTATTTACAAAGGAACCTTCATAACGGTCTCCACCTTTAAAATAGAAAGTACCATAACCAGTTCGATTATCACTAATCCAATCGCCTTCATAACGATTTCCTGAATTAGCATAATAATATGTTCCTCTACCACTACGCTTATTAGCTCTCCAATCGCCATCGTATTTATCGCCATTTTTGTAGAAATAAACACCTTTTCCAGAGAATTCACCACCAACAAAGTTTCCTTCATAACGATCGCCATCTGTAAAGTAGAAAATACCATATCCAGTTCTCTTATCATGTTCCCATGCACCTACATATTTATTACCGGATGCATAATAATAAGAGCCTTGACCATGGAAATCTCCATTAAAAAATTCGCCTTCATAACGATCACCACCAGCAAAGACATATTCGCCTTTACCATGCATTTTACCTTGACCGTTTACTTCTCCATAGAAATAAGAACCATCGTTAAAATCGATTCTTTTTTTCTTATTAAATAAACCCATAAGTTATCCTCCCTAAATATTCTATATAATAAATAATATCATATATTTTTTAAAAATTTGTACAAATATTCAATTTTTGTTCATTTTTTATACTTTTAACTTATTAAATATTCAAAAAAATTAATTAAAATGTATCATTTACTAATTATCTACTATTTTTATACCAAAATATAACTTTTTGTTTTTTTAGTCTCCCATATCATCAAAGATTGAAATTTGTTCATATCCTGGAACATCTTTATTGTTATCTTTTACATCCACAACAGTTTTAATAGGTGGCTCTTCGACTTCAAAATCATCGCCTACATAAAGTGCTTCATAATTATAAACGCCAATAATTTCATGTCCATCATTTAAACCAATTGATTCTTTCATCCGTTTATCTGCAGGAACTGGTCTAAAATCATCAACTGGAATTTCAAGAACTGTTTTATCATCTAGAACCGCCGATAATGTAAATGGCTCTGGTGATTTAAATACTCTTTTTACATAAACAAGATTATGTGGATTAGAAACAAAGCATTTAAATACATTTTGAACTCTTCCTAATCTAGAAGTAACATTCAATGAGTTATAATCAAACGCTCTTAAAGCTCCTTCTTTACTTAATAATACTAATTTTGTCAATTTATTTGAGCTATTATACGCAAACAAATGTGACATATGCATATTCTTAGTTGTAGACACCGCTTTTACACCAGATGCTTTTACACCTAATGGGGTAATATCGTTTTCATTAAACAATGTTGCTTGTCCTTCTCTTGTTAAAACTAATAAATCGCTATTTCCACTTGTAACTGCAACATCAACAAGACGATCATCTTTTAATAATCTCATACAGGAAACTGGCTTACTATATCTTTGTAAAACAAAATCTTTTAATAAGCTTCGTTTAATTTGACCATTTTGTGATAAAGTTGCCACATAAACACCATCTTTAAATGATGATACCACTAAAGCTTTGATTATCTTTTCATCTCCACCTATTGAAGCATTTAAGTTTACATGTTTTCCTTCATCTTTCCATTTTGTATCACTAATTTCATGTACAGGGATATAAACATAATTTCCATAATCGGTGAACAACAATAAATAATCAGTAGTTAATGCTTTCGTAATCGCCACCAAAACATCACCAGTTTTTAATCCTGGAAGCGCTCCATCGCTCGCTTTATGAGATTTTAATGATGAACGTTTAATATAACCATCACGAGTAATCGCAATCATCACTTCTTCTTTAGCAATTAAATCACGCTTATCGATTATTACTGGTTCTTCCTTATCTTCGATAACTGTTTTTCTAGGTGTACCATATCGATGTGATATTTCTTTTAAATCACGAATAATAACACGATCTAATTTTTTCTCTTCATTAATAATTTCTTCTAGTTCTTTAATATCATTTTCTAGTGTTTCTTTTTCTTTTACAAAGATTGAAATATCCGTATTAGATAATTTATATAATTGCATTGTCACAATTGCTTCAGTTTGTGCTTCACTAAATCCATAAGACTCTTGCAATTTCTTTTTAGCATCTGCCTTATCTTGACTCTTACGAATCAGTTTAACAATTTCATCAACAATTGAAATAGCTTTAATTAAACCATCGACAATGTGAAGTCTAGTTTGAAATTTTTCTAAATCAAATTTACTTCTTCTTAAAATTACTTCTTTTTGGTGATTAACATATGCATCAAGATAAGAAGTTAAGCTTAAAGTACGTGGTCTATTATCCACAATTGCAACCATATTCGCGGTATAACTGGTTAATAGATCAGTTTTATTCATTAAATAAGTTAAAATTAATTTTGAATTAACATCTTTTCTTAAATCAATAGCAATTCGAAGTCCTTCTCTATCAGACTCATCACGAACTTCTAAGATACCATCAACAACTTTGTTATAACGAATTAAATCAATTTGGTGGACTATTTGTTGTTTAATTTTGCCATATGGAATCTCCGTAATAATTATTTGTGGATATCCATTTTCTTCGGTAATATAAGCCCTCGATGCTACTTCAATTTTGCCTTTACCTGTTTCATAGATTGATCTTAACCCTTCGCTTCGATAAATAATACCACCTGTAGGAAAATCAGGACCATAAAATACTGTTAATAAATCATCCAAAGAACAATTTGGATGTTGAATACGATAAATTGTCGCATCGATTACTTCACTTAAATTATGAGGTGGAATGTCAGTTGCAACCGCAACAGCAATACCTTCAGTTCCATTAACTAACAAATTTGGAAATCTTGCTGGTAATACAACCGGTTCAAGTTGAGTATCATCAAATGTCAATTGCATATCGACTGTATTTTTATCTAAATCACGAATTAATTCATCACTTATTTCGCTTAATCTAGCCTCAGTATAACGATACGCCGCTGGTGAGTCACCATCAATAGAACCATTATTACCTTGGAAATCCACTAAAGGCACTCTTACTTTCCAATCTTGAGACATTCTTGCTAAAGCATTATAAATAGAACTATCACCATGAGGATGAAATTTACCCATAACAGCACCAACCGTATGGGCGCATTTTCTAGTTGGACGTGAAGAAGTGTTTTTATCTAAATACATTGCATAAATTATTCTTCTTTGAACCGGTTTTAAACCATCTCTAACATCAGGAATAGCCCGATCTTGAATAACATATTTTGCATATATTGAAAAGCGTTCTCCCATTATATCCTCTAATGGTTCTTCATTTATTTTTTCGATAATTTCTACTGGAGTTATTTTTTTCTTTGCCATTATTTTCTTTCCTCCATAAAGCTATCATTAATAGTAAAATCGATATTTTCTTCGATCCATTGCTTTCTTAAACTTGAATCTTTTCCCATCAAAATACCAATTCTTTTCTCAACAAGTAAAGGATCTTCAATTCCCACTCTTATAAGAGTTCTTGTTTCTGGATTCATTGTAGTATCCCATAATTGCTCAGCATTCATTTCACCAAGACCTTTATAACGAGAAATTTGATAACCTGGACCAATTTTCTTTTTAGCTTTTTCTAAGTCTTCATCATTCCAAGCATATTCAAATACTTCATGCTTTTTATCTTTCCATTTATACACTTTATAAAGTGGTGGTACAGCTACAAATATTTTTCCACTTGTAACAAGAGGTCTCATATAATGATAAAAAAATGTCAAAAGCAAAGTTTGAATATGAGCACCATCAGTATCAGCATCGGTCATAATAATGATTTTGCCATACTTAGAATCATCTAATTCAAAATTTGCACCAACCCCAGCTCCAATGGTATTAATTAGAGTTGCAAATTCTTCATTTTTCATCATTTTTTCCATTGTAACAGTATCAGTGTTAAGTGGTTTTCCTCTCAAAGGTAAAATTGCTTGATGTAAACGATCTCGACCAGTTCTTGCAGTTCCTCCAGCGGAGTCTCCTTCAACGATAAACAATTCATTATGTTTATAGTCTTTTGATTGCGCTGGCGTTAATTTGTCTGAAAGAATCATCTCTTGTTTTGGCTTTTTACTATTTCTAGCTTCTTCTTTAGCCTTTCTTGCTGCCATTCTAGCGGTCAATGAATCAATACATTTTTTTATTAAAACAACTGCGAATTCTCTATTTTCTTCTAAATAATAACTCAATTGTTGGTAAATATAATTCTCTACAACTGGTTTAGCTTCAGGAGTTCCTAATTTCCCTTTTGTTTGACCTTCAAATTCAAGTTTATTTTCAGGAACTTTCAAAGATATAATTGCTGTCAATCCTTCTCTTATATCCGAACCTTCCAATTTCATTTTTCCTCTTAACAAACTATTTTTTTCCGCAAAATCATTTACTGCGCGAGTAAAGCCAGACCGAAATCCAGTTTCGTGAGTACCTCCTTCTTTTGTTCTAAGATTATTAACATAAGAATAAATAGTCTCGTTATAATCTTGTTTACAATATTGGAAGGCTAATTCGACCTTTATATCCAAAGAGTTGTCTTCAAAAGAGACAATTGGACACATCGGATCTTTGTTTTGATTCAATAATCTTATATATTCTGACATTCCATCTTGATAATGGAATTTTTCTTCTAAATTTGAGCGTTCATCCACTAAGATGAAAGCAACATTTTTAAGCAAAAAGGCCGATTCTTGGAGATGATTATAAATAACATCCCATTTAAACTCAGTAGTACTAAATATTGTTGAATCAGGTAAAAATCTTACTAATGTACCATGACGATTTGTCTTTCCAAGTATTTCTGCTGGAACTACTAAATGTCCACCATTTTCATATCGTGAATGCGTTATTACTCCATTACGATAAACTGTAACATCTAAAAATTTGCTTAAAGCATTAACAACAGCCGCTCCAACACCATGCAATCCTCCAGCAGATTGATAGGCTCCCCCACCAAACTTACCGCCAGCATGAAGAGTGGCATAAATTAACTCTAAACCTGTTTTATTAACTTTTTTATTCAATTCCGTTGGCGCTCCACGTCCCTCATCAAGAACACTAATAGAACCATCTTTATGAATAGTAACCTTAATTTCATTTCCATATCCTGCCATTGCTTCATCAATTGCATTATCAACAATTTCCCATACTAAATGATGAAGTCCAGTAGAATTAGTTGAACCAATATACATTCCTGGTCTTTTTCTAACAGCTTCTAACCCTTCTAAAACGCTTAAATCGTTTGCGCTATAAGTTGCAGGTCTTTTTATATCCGACATACTATCCCTCATTTCAAATCTTTTATTCAAACTTCGTTAGCGTGTATTTTATTAAAAATGCCATCAATAATTATAACAAATAATTATGGAAAAAAGAATAAAATTATTGTAAACTTAATTC
>CAZZGL010000007.1:0-34630 GCA_964654155.1 uncultured Staphylococcaceae bacterium
AAACATAAATTAATTTCACACATAATTTTACCTCCAATAATTGTTAGTTATCTTACTTTTTTTATAACATATCGTGATATAATTTTCAATATATTAATTTTATTGATACGGAGTTTTTATGGAAAAATACATTTCTGCATTTTTGAACTATATTCAAACAACTAAGAATTTATCTTCAAAGACTATTAAAGCATATCGTAATGATTTAGTCTTATATACGGAATATTGTTCTAATATCTTAACATCGGATATATTTAGATATATTTCATATTTAAGCAACGATTTACATTTAAAAGATTCTACGATTTGTAGAAAAATAATATCACTTAAAATATTTTATCACTATTTATATGAACAAAAAGTAATTGATAATTACCCTTTTGAAAACATTAAATTTAGATTTAAACAAGAAAAGAAATTGCCAAAAATATTATCAATTAAAGAAGTAGGGCAATTACTTAAGTGTTTTGATATTGATGTGAATCATTTATCAGCATTTCAACAAAAAATATATATTCGTGATTGTGCATTAATTGATTTATTAGTTAGTACTGGAATAAGAATAGGCGAGGCAGCAGCAATAAAGCTTACAGATGTCATTTATTCTGAGCAAATATTGCTAATTCACGGAAAGGGAAGAAAGCAAAGATTAATATTTATTTCTTCTAAAGTTACTTGGAAACGCTTAAGTAATTTAATTAAGCAAAGAGAAAAAGAAAATGGTGTTTTTTTATTCGTTAATAAAAATGGTACACAATTATCTACTCACGCAATTGAAGACATTTATCATAAATATGCTTTGAAGGCAAAAATAAATAATGAATCAACACCTCATTATCTAAGACATACCTTTGCAACTAATTTGCTTGCTAATGGAGCAGATCTTCGTTCTGTACAAGAAATATTAGGTCATGCAAGTGTTGCAACAACACAAATATATACAGAAGTGACAACAACTAGAAAAAAACAAGTACTTTTGAAATATAATTATAGAAATAAATTATGATTTTATAATATATGATTAATTGTGCATATATGCGGTATTGATTATTAATGCATTAATAAAAATGTTTTATATAAAACTTTAGAGTGTTTTTGCTAATTATTTATATTTTTGTATTATTGCATAATAATTATCATTGTTTTATTAATAATGAATTTCATAGAAAAAACCATCGAAACATAAACTTCCGATGGTTTACTTACCTAAAAAACTTTAGAGAGCTATTTTATATGTTTTAATTAATTTGCTATAACTGAAATTATATTTTAGTAATCATTCTAACCATTTTTACTGAGTTATGAGTTTCTTTATCATCATATTCATATTTTTCGAAAATTTCAAATCCTTGATTTTCATATGCTTGAACTAACATTTTGTTATTTTCACAATCTAAATACATTAAATTGCAACCAACATGGGAATTACATGTAGAAACTGCTTTCCATATAAAATTATCAAAGCAATAATTCATAAACCCTTTAGTATCAGCATTAGCATTAAAATTTTTTCCAATCATAAATAATTTATAAATAGGGTATGAATCATTTTCGAATAAATTAATTCCAGGATAGGCATCTTCAATTTTTTTAAAACCAGCAAACTCTTTTATTTCTTCACTAAAGTGCATAGTATTTACTCCTAACGAAAAATAACCTAATAATTCAGTTCTATTTTCATTAAAAAATAAAATTGTTCTAGAAATCCCGGCTTCTTCATATTTTAATGCATATTTTTTAAGAAACATTTGAATGTCGTTGTCTAGATTTCCACTGTTAAAAGAATCAAAAAAGGGTAAAATTTGCTCTTTTAAATATTCATCGTGTAAAAGTTCTTTTAACTCCAAAATTACTACTGTTTCTTCCATTTTTAAGTGTTTCCTTTGAATCTCTAATGGTATCTATTCTACTTTTCCTTGAAAGGACTTTTGCTAAAGCTTCTACTTGTTGTTCTGTTCTAACTTCAATTCCTTTTAAATTTGCATATTTGCACATTTTAACATCCTCCTTTTTTTTCTTCATTATAATTTCACCTCTACTATATAGTATGAGATGATTTACATTATTATATTGTATTTTCTCCCTTACACAAATAGTATAACATGCATTTATTAAAAAAACAGCCTAATAAAAAATTTTTGTACAAATAAAACAGCCACCTAATACTATAATAGGCGGTCTTTTTGCTGCTCTTCGCCTTAATAATAAACCCATTGTTTATCAAATAAAAGAATTTTTTTCAAAAATATATATTAATTTTATTGTAAAATCACTAAATTTAGACCGCCTATTATAGTATTAGATGGTCAATTTAACTTTTGTTATTTTCAAAAATACTAATAGATAGATTTATGAATTTAATGAAAGTATAATTTATTCATTTTTAAGTTTTAGTCATTTAAATAATTAATATTTTATAAAAAGGTATTGCTGTTCTAAAGTAGTCAAAGTTTCTTAATAATTTTTGAAGTACCAATAGCGGTTATTAAATTAATAGTTATTAAAAAATATTCCATTATTACTTACTTCAAATTCTTAAACTGAAGGGGGATTTGTTTATGAAAAAGAAATTGTTGATGTTGTTTAGTTTATTATTATGTAGTGCCTTGTCGAGTTGTGATTTTGATTCTAATAATATTAGTGGTATTCAAGAGGTGACAAAATTACCAACACCTAATATTAGAGAAGTATTAGATAATTATGTTTATTGGGATGAAGTTCCTAATGCTAGTTCTTATATAATTAAGATAAATAGTTATCAAGAAAATGCAGGTAATCAATTAAAGTATAGTATTTCTTCTATAATGGATAATAGAATTGAAAGTAATGTTCCAACAGAATTACATATTTATGTAAAAGCTAATGGAAATCAAATACTTTATTCAGATTCTGATTGGTCTAGTGAATATGTATATACTTATACTAAAAAAACAAATGTTGTTAGTAAAACAAAACTTGATTGGCCAACTAATATACAAATGGAAAATAGTATAATTAGTTGGGATGAAGTTCCTAATGCTAATGGATATCAATTAAGAATTGAAGGAGATTCTAATGTATATTCAACAGCTAGAACTCAATATGATGTTTCATCATTGTTTAATGAAACAACTGAATTTAAAGTACAACTAAAAAGTGTAGCATCAGAGTTTTCAAATTATTCTGATAGTGATTGGACAGTCGTCACTCCTTTAAAATATGAAAAGGCTAAACAATCTGCTCAAATTGGGTTTAATGACACTTATAAAAGTAATGGATTAGGAAGAACAATTGATTTAATTAATGCTGATTCATATAAACCTAAAAATGGTACTGGTTATATATTTGATGAAGAAGCTTTGTTTGATCGTACACTAGTTGAAGAATCTATAGGAGATCAAAAAGCAACATATGAATATGGAACTTCGTTTGAATCTTTTTATAATAAATGGAAAGTTGATATAGGTGCAAAGGTTTCTTCAAAAATAGATGGAGCTAATTATTTTCCTGCGTCTGCTGAATTTAATGTTGAAGTAAAAAGTGGCTATGAACAAGTTAGAAAAGAAGAGACTAACGAATTGTATATTAAAATGCATCATAATATAGTTGGTAAAAGTGTTGAAATAATGGGACATGCATCTGACTATGATTATTTTGCTAGCATTCTTTCTGATAATTTTAAAAATTCTGCAAAAAAGGTTGTAGATGAAAGAACTGCTGAACAATTTATTAATGCTTGGGGAACCCATGTTATTATGGGAGCCTATTATGGAGCGGCTTTTGAAGCTACATACTATAATATTTCACATAGTAGTAATAAAGAAGATAATTGGTATGTTGATATTGAAACAGCAGTAAAATCACATTTGTTTTTTATGGATGCAAGTGCTGAATCAAGTACTGAATTAGATATTGCTACGAAAGGTGACTCTAAAAATACTCTAATAAAATTTGAAGCACATGCTGTTGGTGGAAATGGAGTGGCATTAGCAAGTGATCTAGCAGGATTTCAATCAGCATATAAAGATTGGGCTGGTAGCTTAAGTGAATCAAAATATACACTTATTGATTTTCCAGAAAACTCTTTATATTGTATTTGGGATTTTCTAGATGATTCAACATTTTCATCACAAAAAGAAATATTAAATAATTATTTTATGACACATTCTCAAAAAAAATTAAATGAAATTCAAAGTAAATTAAGCAACATATATAATAAAACCAAAGTTGATTTTGATATATCTAGTTATGGACATGGCGAAGTTAGTGTTATCTCAGTTAATGGAGAAGATGTAACTTCTAATCAAGAATTTTTAGTAGGAGATCTTGTAAAAGTTAAAGCTACACCTCAAGATGGATATAAGTTTTCAAATTGGGAAGTTGTTAATGGTGATGATTCTTATATACAAAAAAACAATTCAATAACTGAATTTTCACTTTTAGGTGATACTTCATTGAAGGCATTATTTTATATTCAAAGTGAATTGGAAGATTATTCTTTCACAGCAACAATAAAAACAACAGATTGTAAATCAAAGACTATAATACAAGGTGATGCTAATTTCACTATGAAGGGTATTCATGTTGCATATGATAATAAAGAGTATATTTATGGTAATGCTTACTTTGTTGGAAGCGTTGGTGGAAGTAGACTTAATAACATAGCTAGAATGTCTTTAGTATTAGATAAAAATGCTTTGTTTGGTGGATTCCTTTCATGGTCAGGTTCACAAGGAGATTCAAATGAATCTGGATCTGCAGCGTGGGATGCAACTAATGACCATAACACTAATGAAATATATTATTTACAACGATACGCTGATAATGATTTTGCTGGGAATGAAGAAGTTAAAATTTCAATTATTGGTATTTGTGTTCAAATTGGTGAATTAGCAAAGGATAAAGAGTCATATCCAGAAATGGTTAAATTAGAAAATGCTTTTACAGCGGATTTTTATACAGAAAATACAAGTCAAGGAAAAGCATATTTTGATATGTATGGAATTAAAACAATTTATGGTAATGCTGAATATATTTTTGGCTGTGCTTATAATAACAAAAGAATATATGGAACATATTTTAGAAACATTGATGAAGTATCTTTAAGAAATTCATCAAAAGAGTTCTTAAATGGTGGAACGATGGTTTATCGTGGAACATTAGGAAATTATGATCAAAGTGGATTATATAGTAATTATGAAATAAAGAATGAAGGTAAGGACTGCTATTATATGGCAGAAAATGGTGATAATGATTTTGCAGGAGATAGATATGTTATATTTTCAATTACAAACATTTGTATTAAATTAAATGATAATATTAAGGATGATGAAAAATATCTTCGGTTAAGAGAGGCAAAAGTAGAAGCAGAAATATGTGCAGAATTAACTAGTGAAGTATCAACTAAGGAATTCTCTATTTTTGGAATAGATGTTAGTAATAAAGATAAGAATGCAATATTAGGCTATGCCTCTTATAGTGGAAAGTTTACTGGTGCTAGAGTTAATGATTGTGATAGTATGAGAATTAGATTTGATAATAAAATTGCTGTTTTTTGGGGGACTTTACATTATATAGGAGATTATGAAAATTGGGACACTCAAGGATCATTAACTTCTTATTCAAGTGAACTTACAAGTGAACTTATCTATTATGCAGATAATTGCGCGGATGATTTTCCAGGAAAAAAAGTTGATAAAATTACAATTTTTATTAATGGAATTTGCATGAATGTTTAATGCAATATTATTTCGTTTGTTCTTAAAATAATTGGTAATTACATAAAAGAAAAGTGTAATGTATAAAACTTAATAATTTATGAGGGTGTGCTAGTCGGTGTAAATAAGATAGTTAGGTGAAACTCCTAACCTTGTAAGTCCTAGCAAGACAACAAGTATCTAGCCTTGGAATCGAAGTCGTGAGATTAGATTTAAGCGTAGGCAAGAAAGACTAAGGACCCAAATGGGGGAACCGTGAAACAATTCAGCTTCGTTAGTATATATGAAAGTGGTTGGTGATTCTCTCCTCTTAGAAGCAACCAATACAAGTTAATCGATATGCGAGATTAATAAGGGACCACCGGAGTCTATAGAGTTGGGTAAGTAGTCAAGGTTTTATTTATATACCTGGGAGACCTTATATGTTCTTAAAAGAGTATGCAAACTTAAGTTTTGTAAACGGAGGAATGCAAATGATGTATAAGGAGTCGGATACATTCATAGTAGTTAAGAAACCTATGAAAGTAGGTGGAGCGAAGGGATGTACAAATAAACGTTTCTTGGAGTGAAACATATCCAGTAATCTAGAATTGGAGAAAATATGGCAAAAGAACGAAAAGATATAAGAGAAATTTCCAAACCAAATGATATTTGGAGATGGAAAGGAAACTCAAAATCGTATATTTGAAGAGCCGTATGCGGGAAAACTGCATGTACGGTTCTGTGAGGGGTGTTAGACAAGCCTTTCACATATTAATGAAAGGAGTGTTGAGATGTCTACTCGACTGGTGGCATGAAAAAAGTAATAAAAATAATAATAGGGATAATGACTTTATTATTAGCAAGTTGTAATATATATGGAAATGAGACAATCGCAAGTAATGACTATTATACTGACACTACGTATATAAATAATTCGAATAAAAATAATAATTTATTGGATCATGTTGTAATTGAATCTAGTAAGGAAGCTTATGAAACCAAAGAAACAATTGTATTGAATCTTTCATATTATGATAGTACAGGTAAAAGTGATAATTTATATTATAATGGTGAGAAAATAGATAATTCTTTTTTAGAATGGTTTTATTCGTTTAATGGTGGAAATGCTGTTTTGATCCAAAAATGTAAATCTATATCATCTGTTTCATTAGTATTTAATGAAAAAGGAACATATATTTTTTGGGCGAAATATTGTATTCATGATTCTCATAATGATACAAAAGGAGACATTGTTTCAAACAAATTAATTATTAATGTTGAATTATGCGCTGAAGATAAAGTGATGTTTAATTACGTTGTTAAAACTGATGGGACAATTAGAATTTCTGCAGGTCCAATGTCAAAATATGAATCAGATATTGCTATACCAAATGAAATAGATGGATATAAAGTTAGTGAAATTATTGACAGCGGATTTATAAATTGTACTAATCTGCAGAGTGTAAAAATTAATTATGGATTAGAGAAAATTGGTGAGGAAGCATTTAAAAATTGTAGTTCATTAAAATATGTTGTTATACCAAGTTCAGTTAATTCGATTGGAAAATATGCATTTAGTGGATGTAGTAGTGAATTATATGGCTTTTTTGAAACATCAGATGTCACTAAAATAAGTGGTTATAATAAAGATGGCTTTTATAATTCTTATTCTTCTTTTCATTATGGATTTTCACATTATGCAACAAGTTGTAAGGATTATTTAATCACTGAAGAAGGATTTGAATTTGCTGTTAATAACGACTCAACATTAGGTATAATTTCTTATAGTGGAAGTAAAAGAGACATTGAAATACCTAGTTTTGTAAATAATATGATAGTAACAAGTATTTTTGGTTACTCATTTGAAAACAAGGGCATAACAAGCATTAAAATACCTAATACAATTGAATTTATTGGAAAATATGCATTTAATGGTTGTAGTTCATTAAAAAATATTGAAATTCCATCTAGTTGTAAAGAAATAAGAACAGGTACTTTTCAAGGATGTACAGGATTTACAAGTATTAAAATTAATTATGGATTAGAGAAAATTGGTGAAGAAGCATTTAAAAATTGTAGTTCATTAAAATATGTTGTTATACCAAGTTCAGTTAATTCGATTGGAAAATATGCATTTAGTGGATGTAGTAGTGAATTATATGGCTTTTTTGAAACATCAGATGTCACTAAAATAAGTGGTTATAATAAAGATGGCTTTTATAATTCTTATTCTTCTTTTCATTATGGATTTTCACATATTTATACAGGTGTTTATGATTATGCTATAAGTAATGATCTGATTTATGCAAAATCAAGTGCTTCAACGTGGCTAGTAATAGGCTATGAGATGCCAAATCTTAATGTTGTTGTTGATGATAATATTGATGGTGTAGAAGTTGTTAAAATATCATCAAAGGCTTTTTATGAAAATAATAGAGTTGAAACAATTATTTTAGGAAAATATATAAAGAATATTGGTGAAAATGCATTTTATAATTGCACAGGTTTGAAGTGGATAGTTATTTCTTCTTCTATTACTTCTATAGAAAAAAATGCATTTACTAATTGTACAAATGTAAGTATTTTTATTGATAAAGATGAAAAATCTATATCTTTGGATAAAACGTGGAATTCTTCAAATAGACCGGTGTATTATAAAAATGAATGGAAATATGTTGATGGAATTCCAACTATTATATAATCGTGATTATTCAATAAGAAGTTGATCTTTTGTTTCAATATGGAGAAGAACAAAAGAAAGCAAATATTAAGAAATGGGTTCTAGATAATCTTAAAATCGGAAAATCCATGTTATTACAAAAGATAAATGTTAAATTGGTAGGAACGTTTAGGTGTTATGGAATAAATGGAATGCTTGAAGACCTTCTTAACTTATGGAAATATGTAAAATATTTATGTTTTAAATGGTTGAATAGAAGAAGTCAAAGAAGAAGCTTTAAATACAGAGATTTCCTAAGAATATGGAATTATTATATTGAAAATCCAATTAAAATTTACAAAATAAATTTTTATAAATTTTATTATAAAAAAGTATTGGTTAGTGAGGAGAATTTATGAATCTTATTAAAGTGGAAAATATAAAAGAATTATTTGTATTTCATAACAAAATTGGAAATAGATATTTTTTATTGACAAGAGATGGTAGCTCTATTATATTGTCAAGAAAAGATTATTTTAGTTTAAAAAATAATAAAATTAATGAAGAATTGAAGAATAGATTATTGAATAGGAATTTATTCGAATACCAATTAGTTGAGGTAATAAAAGAAGTAAGACCAACATTTTATTTAATTGAAATAACACAACAATGTAATTTAAAATGCAAATATTGCTTTAGAGGTGAGCATAATAATAAAGTAATATCTTTTGAAATGTTAGAAAAAGTTTTGTCGAATATATATGTAACTATTAAAAAATATAATATTAATAATTTTTCTATTCAACCATGGGGTGGGGAACCTTTGTTATATATGGATAGAGTTTTATTTATTAGAGAGTATTTTGATAAATTAAATTTGCATCCTCATATATCAATTGAAACAAACGGAGTATTACTAAATGTTGAAACATTAAAAAAATTATTAGTTGCAGATATTTATATTGGCATTTCTATAGATGGAATAAAAGAAATTCAAGATAATCAAAGACCTTGTTTATATGAAGGGCAATCATCTAGCGATATTGTACGAGAAAATATAATAAAAATTAAAAATAAATATCCTAATTATTCTTTTGGTAGCATCTCAGTTTATACAAAAGAGTCGTTGTTTTTCTTAGAAAAAAACATTAAATATATTAGCGAAGATTTACTAATAAATAATTTGAAACTCAATATAGTAAAAGATAATTCTTATTTCGATGGTCTTTCCATGAATGAAAAGGAAATTGAAGATTTTTATTGTAGAATGTTTAGGTATATCAGAAAAAACAATCAAATTGTTGAGTCTAATATATTTGAGAGAGCTTATAATTTAATCTTCAATTATAATAATAATATTTGTATATCTTTAGGTTGCATGGGTGGATATAAAATGGTTGCCTATTCTGTTGATGGCGAATTGTATAATTGTGAATTAATAGGAATGGATAATCAAAAAATAGGCAACATAAATGATGATATAGTTGATTCAATAGAAAAAGGTATTGAATCTTATAATCCTTATTATAATGATAAACAAACAGAAGAGTGTAAATCTTGTCCATGGTGGCATTTTTGTAAGGGTGGTTGTAGCGCAAATTGTTTAAGACAAAATACGAAATATGATATTGATGGTTGTATAATCAATAAAACATTATATCCGTTGATTATTAATTCAATATTAAAGAAAGATAAATTATATAAAGCAATAATAAAAAGATATGGAGGAAGAAAGTAAATATGCAAGGATATTTTGCTATATGTTATCATTGTAATCAAAAATGCTTAACATGTCCCACATTCTCTGAAGAAAAAAATAATAAGTTTATTGATTTCAATACTTTTAAAACAAATGTTTTAATGGCAATGAAACGAGGCATGACCAAAATAGTATTATCGGGTGGTGAACCATTTGCTCATCCAAAAATAAGAGATTTTTTGATATTTTTATATAAGAAAAAATTAAAAATAACAATTTTATCTAACGGATCTTTGATTGGAGAAGAGTATCTTAAATTATTAATTAAATTAAGAAAAAATGTGAGGATAGTAACTGCAATACATTCTGATAATGCTGAAATCCATGATATGGTAACGGGAATCAAGGGTAATTTTAGAAAAACTATTATAAATTTAAAAAGATTAAATGAAAATAAAATAAATGTTGGCTTTAAAATTATTTTAAATAAATTAAATATTAAGTCTTTAAAAGAAATAAGTGTATATCTTGAAAATAATTTCAAGTATAGATTCAATATAAATATTTGCGGTATGGATTATTGTGGAAAAGCAAATGAACATTTAGATTTATTATTATCAAAAAATGAGATTCAAGAAAATCTAGATAACTTTGTTAAATGGTATATGAACTGTAAAAAAAATAAATTTTCAATTTGTATTACTGAATTACCATTATGTTTCTCGACGCAAAGAACATTAATGTTTTTTCAAATTAGTAGTTGTAGGATGCAATTTGCATATCAGTCTGGAAACAAAAATTCATTAGTAACATTCAATACTTTATATGATTGTTATCCACAAGGAAATAATTGTGATAGATGTTTATTATTTAATATATGTCCTGGAATTTGGACATCAACAAAAGATTTATATAAGAATGAGTTAACTATAATAAAGGGAGAGGAGTGATTAAAATGTGGACTAATTCAATGTGGGGAAATGATAGTGATAGCTGGGTTCAAGATGGTTGGGGCAACAATAGTGATTTTTGGATACAAGAAGGTTGGGGCAACAATAGCGATTGCTGGATACAAGAAGGTTGGGGAAATAATAGTGATTTATGGATTCAAAACGGATGGGGTAATAGTAGCGATTGTTGGGTTCAAGGCAGCTATGATACATGGGAAGATGATACATGGGATAATAATTCATACGATAGTTACCATGATTCATCAGATGGTAATCAATATAGTACTTATAATACTGATGATAGTTTTTTTGAGCATCAGGGTGTAAATTGTATACTATATGTTTTTTGTCCAGTAATTGCTATCATAGGAATTATTTGGAATTTTGTGCACAAGAATTATCTAAGGGGCTTCTTATGGCTTATTCATTTTTCATATATTTGGTTTACTATTATTGGTATAGTGTTGCAACCTAGATAAAAACATATAATCAAAAAATACTTTATATGGAGAAAATTGAGCATAAAAAATATTTGCAATATTTTCATTGCTAATAATATTAATAAGTTGTAATGTCAATAACGAATTTAACAATAATGTTTCAAATAATAGTAGTTCATTTGAAGGCTCAATATATGTTATATCCGATAATAGTAGGCCTTTATAAATTACAAATAAAAGATAGGATTTGATTATGAAGTTATTGATGAAGAACTTATTGGAATTACATGATGTGATATATTATTGAAAGATGTAATAATACCAAATGAAGCAATAATTAATAATAAAAAATATAAATTTAAAGAAGTTTCAAAAGGTGCATTTGATGAATGCGTATTGTTATAAAAAATAGCCTTACCATTTATAGGAGAAAGTAGAGATAGTAATCAGTATTTAGAATATATATTTGGGAGCAAGTTAATTCAGTTATAATTTATACTATTCCCCAAATAGTTTAAAAGAAGTAATAATCCTAGAAGGGTGCATTTAGATAGGAGATAATGCTTTCTATAATTACAAATATTTAAAAAGTATAGTAATTCCAAGTGGTGCAATAAAAATTGGCAGTAATGCATTTTGGGATACTGAAAGACGTACAATCTATTGCGAAACTATATCTAAACCTGAAGGATGGGACTCCTGATAATAGACCAGTAGTTTGAGGATACAAAGGTTAGTTAATAGCAAATACTATGCGTTAATTTTAAATAATTATAAATTTATATGAAAGGTGGATTGAGTATTTTGCTCAACTAGAAGTATGTATGATTAGATTTATTGAAAGTTGTATAGAAAAATTTGATTTAGCTGAGTTTGTTATAGATATTTCAAAAGCGCTTATTATCGCGTTCATAACTGCATTTTTTGCTAAATTATTTACTGATAGATATTTAAAGAAATATAAATTTGTAAAACGATTAGAAGAACACGGATTTGAGTGTTTTGCATCAGATAAAAACATTTCTGAAAGAAAATATAAAAAAATATTTTCTAATGCAGATACAATTAAATTATTATTTGTAACTGGAATAGGATTCTTTACAAAAGAAAGCCATCAAAGAATGATTAAAGAAGCATTAAAAAGAGGCGCTAAGATACAGATACTATTAGCTAGAAAAACCAATCAATTTTTAAAAGATGTTTATCAATTAGAATGTAATAACTTTAATCGTTCTTTTGATGAGGATCTTAATTTAGAAGAAGAAACTGTTCATAATATTTTAGAAAGTATAAATAAGCAATCTGATAATAAGATTGAAGTGAGATATTATTCTACAGAATATAGATTACCTTTAGTAATTGCATCTTTTAAAAAGAAAAATAAAGAAATAACTAAAGCATGGTTAAATATAACTTTGCCTCCAGAAAAAGCATCAAAGCATCTTCTATTGGAAATGAAATATGAAAGTGATGATTTACAAAATAAAGATGAAAACTATGTTGGTATGGTTGTTGATCATTTTGATTCTATATGGAAAGTAAGTAAAACTTATGAAGATACTGCAGAGCAATATTGGAATAGGAAATATGAAGAAGCTTTGAATTCATCATTAAAGACTAATAAGTATTTAATACTAGTCTCAGCGCAGCATCCACTTATTAATGGAGTTGAACCAAATGATGAGTTTAAAAATAGATTAGATGCGGCAATTGAATTACATAATAAACTAAAAAGTGAAGGTAAAGAAGTAAAGATATATGTTCCAGGAAGTGTTCATAAAGCGAATGGTATTGTTGATGATATTTCGTTAAGTGAAGCAGGAAAGAGATATTTATTAAAGTATTCTATTAATGAAGAAGATATATACGCTGATGAAATGAATATAAAATATAAAAAAGATAAAGGAGTATATAATTCTGCGGATGAATGTTATGTTGCTGCTAAAATATTTAAAGACGAGGATTTTGAAAAGTTATATTGTTTCTGTTCACCTTTTCAAGTATCAAAGAATCAACTATTTTTATTAGAGAATGGTATTTTAGGAAATATATATTCTATTCCATCTAATAATTATTTTCATAATCCATATTTTGAATTTGCAGAAATAATACCTGATGTACTTTTCTACGATCATTCTTGGCAAGATAATTCATATTATGGAAATAAGTCTAGAAACGAAAGAAAACCATAACAATAATTTAGATTATATCTATTATAAAGGAGTAAAGTAATCATGGACAAAGATAATATTGATAATAATGTTAGTGGTACAGAAGAAGTATTAAAGCTTAATAAAGACATTATAAATGCATTAATTCAAAAAATATTTATTTATATACCAATTATTTTATTAGGAATATATTCTATTCTTATTTGGTTTATATTAGATGAACCTGTTGGAAGTGTTTTAATTATAGATATAGGCAATGTTTATTCACTAGCAAAAGGTGGAGAATTATTAGAACCGGTAAAGACTTTATATGTTGTTATATCTTTTGCGGGCATTTCTGTATTATTATTTTTAATTTCAATGCATCAAATAGTTTATAATAAAAAAGTTTTTATAAAAGGAAAAGAATATGAAAAAAGTTTAACAACTATTTATATATCACAATTAGTTTATGTATTCTTTATTGTTGCAGCACTTGTTATTAATGAAGAATTAAAAAAAGAGGATATTACTGCAGGAACATGTTCTAAGTATATGCTTATATTATCTAGTGTAACTTTATTTACAAGCTTAATGTCTCTTATAGCGCCTAAGTTATTAAGTTATAATAAACAACCTAGGACTTTAAAAGAATTATTAATAGATAACGCTGATAAGATAAAAAAAGTAATTAAATATGTGGTTATTGTAGCTATTATTGGAGGAGCTTCATTTGGCGTTATAAGGTTTGTAAATAAAACTTTAAATAGTGTATTTCAAACACGAAAACTTAAAGATTTTGTAGTAAATGAAACGACTAAGAAAGAAGTAATAAAGAAATTAGGTAAACCACATAATGAAGAAGAAAATTATATAGAATATTTTAGTGATCAATATTTAAAGGTTAGAAATAAAATAAATAAATTAAGTGAGGATTCATTAAATAATTTATCAAAATTAGGACAATTAAGTGAAAAACTATATGAAATGGATTATAAATATATTTATATTTCTTTTTCGTCTGAGACTGATAAATTTGGAAATGAAGTTAATGTTATAAAAGAAATTGTTTTAGATACTAATAGAAACGATTCAAAAAATAACTATAAAACATATGGGGCTGATGATATCCATTTAATAGGTAATTATTATGCATCAACATATAATACCGCTCCAATTTATCCTCAAATGTTCTTTGATGATGGAAGTTATTATTATGCAGAAAAATGCATTTATAGTGTAACCGACATAACGTATTCAATTACTAATGAATTACGGGTAAAGTATTCTTGGACAAATGATTTTTTTAGTAGTAATAATTATTTAATTGTTACACTTATTGGTGATTGTTAATTATTTATATGTGATTTTTAACTTAGTAAACATTATATGTTCTTAATATATGAATTTTGAATAAACATAAATGTGCTAAGGGAAAATTATTACAAGTGGCTATGTATTAGGTATATTTATTTAATAATAAAGTAAATCTTTAAATTAAAAAATGAATATGGGATTTTGTAGGAAAAATTTATATTCATTAAGTTTATTTTAAGTAATTTGATGCTTACAATTATTAATTGGTACTCTTTGTTAATTTAGCAAAGGGTATTTTTTTATTAACCATGTCTTATAGTTTGAATCTTTTGATTTATAAGTATTCTTTCAAGCAATCGTTTATGCCATATCAAATGAATATTGAATATTATTGATATAAACAACACTTTATTTAAAATTGCTTAAAAAATCAATATTGCCTACAGAATCATTATATATAGCAATAATTATGGTTTGTTTTTTATTTAGTGATGCTTTAAATTATAGATAAAAATTTTGAAAAGCGTGAACAAATTAGCTAATATTGTATATAGCAATATTAGATTGTAAATAAGGAGGCATGAATATGATTACTGTATCGGCAACAGAACTACAAAACAATTTTGGAAAGTATTTAAAGTATGTTCAAAATGGCAATGATGTTATTATTTTGCGTAATGGAAAAGAGATTGCAAGATTGATTTCTTATGATAAAAGCGTGTCTTTTCTCACCGATTCTTTACTTGGCGTGCTTAAAAAAGACTATGGAGAAGAAAGTATCAAAACGGAGAGAATAAAAAAGTATGAAAGTATTGATTGATACGAATATTATTCTAGATGTGCTTTGCAATCGAAAAGAATTTGTTGAAGATTCTGCAAGGGTTTTTAAGCTTTGTGAGATTAAGAAAATCATTGGATATATTTCCGTTTTGTCTATGCATAATATTGTGTATATAATGCGTAAGGAATTGGATTCAAAGAAGGTTAAGGAAATTCTTGAAAAGCTCTCTTTGATTTTTGAAATTGTAGACTTGAAAGCGGACGATTTAAAACGTGCAAGTACCCTTGATTTTAATGATTATGAGGATGCTATTCAAAGTATACAAGCAAGCAGAATTAAAGCAAACTATATCATTACAAGAAATATAAAAGATTACAATAAGAGTAAAATAACCGCAATTAAACCAAGCGAGCTTATTGAGCAAATTTAGATTTAAAATTATAAAAAACAGTTGGTAACTAGTACTTTAAAGCTTCCAACTGTTTTATTATTTCTTTTTTTTAATTTTTACTTATTCATTTTTCATAATAATTTTATCGTTATTATATTTTGCTTTTGGGTTTAAATCATTTGATTTCTTCTAAATATCTTTTTATATAAATCTATAAATAAAAACTTGCTTGAAAAACAAACGATTAACCGCAATTAAAGGTAATTATAATAATTCTTTGGTTTTTCTAACAAGGTAAAGAGGAAGATTAGTAAAATTACCATCTTTATGATAACCACGTTTAGAAAAGCGGAATGCATGTTTTGGATTATGCTCTACAATATACCTTTTAAAGGAAGGAGAAGATTTATCATCACCACTTTTAACTTCAATTGGGATTATTTCTATGCCATTTTGTAGTATGAAGTCGAGTTCGCTAACTTTATCAGAGTAATAACGAGGTTCGATTTCGAATAGTCCGCGAAGCTGTTGTAGTACAAAGTTTTCCGTTAGAGGTCCCTTAAATTGATAATCTGTTTTTAATAAGATTGCAGCATTATCAATACCAGCCATATGTTTAAGAAGTCCAGTATCAAAGAAAAATAGTTTAAATTGATCTAGTTTATCAAAAGCAGATAAAGGGTGTTCAATTTTTGATACATTATAAATACGATTAAGCATACCCGCAGAAACTAACCATTCTATTGCTTCTTCAAAATCTCTAGCTCTACCTCCATTACGAACAGCTCCATACATAAACTTTTCATTTGATTTTGCTAGTTGTGATACGATACTACGAAATACCATTAGTAGACGACCACTACTGATTTTACCATTGTGTTTAGAAAAGTCATTTTCATAAAGCTCAATAAGTTCTTGTTGAATTTTTGATACCTTATCAGGATCTTTATATTTAATCCAGGAAGAGACACATTCAGGCATACCTCCAATAATGAGGTAATAATTGTAGACTTCTAACAAACGCTTATGGAATATTTCTTCAATAGATTGCTCTTTTTGAACACTTTTATAGAAAGTATATAAGTAGGGATCAATTGCGTCTAGAAACTCATCAAAAGTTAAAGGGTAGATATTTAATAGATTAACCATACCTACAGGATATGATTTTGGCTTTGCTAGTAGGGTGCCAAGTAGACTTCCTGCGGCAATAACATGATATTCATTTGCGGATTCTTTAAAGTATTTAAGGGTATTTAAAGCTTCAGGACACTCTTGAATCTCATCGAAGATAATAAGAGTTTTATCAGGATTAATCTTTTCACCACTAATCATGGATAGCAGTTCAATGATACGATGAGGATTTTTATTTGTTTCAAAAATAGATTTTAATTCATCTTCTTCGTCAAAGTTAAAATAGACAAAATTTTCATAGTAATTTCGTCCAAATTCTTTCATCAGCCAAGTTTTACCAACTTGTCTTGCTCCTTTAAGCACCATTGGCTTACGTTCAGGATTATTTTTCCATTGTATTAATTCTACAATCGCATTACGTTTCATATTAATAATCACCCTTTTTAATTGGTAAACATATCATAACACATTTTTCATGATGTTTTAATATCTATTTTGCACATTTTTTCATAATTTTTAAACATCATAAAACACATTTTTACTGCTCATTCAATTTTTATACGATTACCATATTCACATGTTAATTATTAATATAAAAATGAAAAGGTAATCTGTTATTAAATCAAGCTTATTTTTAATAGTTCTAGAATGATTCATTGCCTTATTAATAATTTATACGAATTAAAAAAGAAGAATATTGTTTATATTATTCCGTAAAACGTGAATATTGTTCCGAAAGTTATTGATATTATTCCGAAAACTATCGATATTATTCTGAATTACTGGTATAATAGTGTAAAGAAATTATATGTAGGAGGGAATCTTTATGGCTAAGACAATGTTTGTAAAAGAGGCGGCAAGAGTTTGGAATATATCTGAAAGAAGAGTTTCAGAACTTTGTAAAAAAGGACAAATTGAAGGAGCGGTAAAACATGGAAAATTTTGGATCATTCCTATTGATGCGGAAAGACCATTGGATGGTAGAGCAAAATGTGGTATGTATAAAAAGAATAGATATCAAAAGAATTTACCATTACCAATTGGGATTTCTGATTATCGTGTAGCTTCTACAGAATATTATTACGTTGATAAAACAATGATGATTAAAGATTTTATTGATGAGCGGCCAATGGTATCACTATTTACTCGCCCTCGTCGCTTTGGAAAAACCTTAAATATGGATATGCTTCGTACTTTTTTTGAAAAGACTGATGAAGATACTTCTATTTATTTTAAAGATAAAAAGATTTGGTCTTGTGGTCAAAAATATCGTGATTATCAAGGACAGTATCCTGTTATTTTTGTAACATTTAAGGATATCAAATGTGAAACATGGGAAGCTACATATGACTTATTGTATAAAACCTTACGCGATGAATTTGAAAGACATAGCGAGCTTTTGAAAAGTTCAAAATTAAGTTCATATAGCAAAGAATATATTTGTAAAGTACTTGATGATGAGGCCTCGGAAAATGATATGATGATGTCGCTTTCAAAATTATCACAAATGTTAGATGAGCATTATAGTAAAAAAGCTATTATAATAATCGATGAATACGATATTCCTATTCAACAAGGATATATGCAAGGATTCTATGATAAGGTTATACTATTCATGCGGAACCTTTTTTCTGGCGGTTTTAAAGATAATAGACATTTATCATATGGCATTTTAACAGGAATTTTACGAGTTGCAAAAGAAAGTATTTTCAGTGGTTTAAATAATCCTACAATAAATTCTGTTTTAGATAATAAATATAGTTCTTATTTTGGATTTACTTCTGATGAGATAAAGCAAATGGCAAAATATTATGGTGTTAGCGATAAATATGATGAATTATGTGAGTGGTATGATGGTTATCGTTTTGGTAAAACGGATATTTTTAATCCATGGTCAGTTATTAATTATTTTAATAATGAATGTGAACCAAGAGCGTTTTGGCAAGCTACTGGAAGCAATGATATTATTGGAGAAATTATTAACGAAGCAGATGAAGAAATATATGAAAAACTTACTTCTCTTGTTAATGGAAATTCTTTTACAACCTACATCGACACAGGGGTGATTTATCCTCAAATTAAGAATAATCCATCAACAATATATAGCTTTTTGCTTGTTGCAGGTTATTTAAAAGTTCTTAATAAAACACCATCTTTTAATGGCGATTATATGTATGAGGTTGCACTCCCAAATAAAGAAATATCTCTTGTTTATAATAAAGAAATTTTGCAAAAACTTGATAGTATCATACCTCAATCAACTGCCATTTCTATTCAAGAAGCAATATTCTCTGGTAATAATGATAAGCTGAAACAATCTATTCAAACTTTGCTTACACAGTCGGTAAGTTCTTTTGATACCGCAGGTGAAAATTTTTATCATGGATTTATGCTTGGACTTTGTGCATTGCTCGGCGGTGCTTTTGTATCATCTAATAGAGAATCGGGTGAAGGAAGATATGATATTCAATTAAAGCCAATAAATAAAAATTTACCGGGTATTTTAATTGAACTTAAAGCAGAAAAAAATTGTAAAGGTGAAAGACTTAAAATGTTAGCCAAAACTGCACTTGAACAGATCAATGATAAAAAATACGATACTGAACTTGTTGCTGCTGGAGTCAAAACAATATATAAATATGGTGTAGCCTTCAGCGGTAAAAATGTTGAGGTTGTGATAGGATAATCTTTGCTTATTATTCAGTATATGTTATATATTGAAAAAATAGAATTTACTAAATTTATACTTACTAACAATTTATATAAAGATAAGTAATTATTGAAGTGTTCATAAATTAGTTGATTTCTTTGTTTAGTGAAATAATGATGATTGCGCTTTTTGGATAAAAGCCGCTTTTTATGATTGCGCTTTTTGAAATTTATCGATATAATATGATTGCGTATTTTATTAAGGCGGTGAAATTGATGTTTGAAAGAAAAGTATATAATCAACTTCTTCAATGGAAAAATGAGACTAAGGGAACTAAAGCGATATTGATAGAAGGTGCTAGGCGTATAGGAAAATCAACAGTGGTAGAGGAGTTTGCTAAGAAAAATTATAAAAGCTATATTTTAATTGATTTTTCAAAAGTTACATCATCAATTAAGGAGGCGTTTAATAATCTTCTTGATAATTTGGATTCTTTATTTATGATTTTATCGGTTGAATATGATACTCCTCTTTATCAAAGAGATTCTGTTTTAATTTTTGATGAAGTTCAATGTTTTCCTAGAGCAAGAGAAGCAATAAAGCACTTGGTAAAAGATGGAAGATATGATTACATAGAAACAGGATCTTTAATTTCAATTAGGGAAAATACCAAGAATATATTAATACCTTCTGAAGAAAGAAGTATTCGAATGTATCCTATGGACTTCGAAGAGTTTGCGCTTGCAATGGGGGAAGGTATGTTAATTACCTATATAAAAAAATGTTTTGAAGAAAAAAAGCCATTATATGATTCTCTTCATAAAAAAGCGATGTTCTTATTTAAACAATATATGTTGGTTGGTGGAATGCCAAAAGCTGTTGATGAATATATTTTGAATAAAAAGCAGTTTTTGCAATGTGAAAATGAAAAAAGGGATATTTTAAAAACATATAGAAATGATATTCATAAAATTGATCGTTCATATAAAGCAAAAGTATTATCTATATTTGACCAAATTCCATCGTTTTTATCACAACATGAAAAAAGAGTTAAGATTAATTCAATTTCAGTTAATAATTCCGCTATTGATTATGAAGAAACATTTTTCTGGTTATCAGATTCTATGATATGCAATGAGTGTTTTTTGAGTACAGACCCTAATATTGGTCTTTCATTATCTGAAAAAAGAAATTATGTAAAATGTTATATGGGAGATACTGGATTGCTCATAACTCACACATTTGATGAAAATGATAGCAATAAAACAAATTACCATAAAGAATTGTTATCAGATAAATTATCGATTAATAAAGGAATGTTTTTTGAAAATGTTGTTGCGCAAATGTTGGTGGCAAATGGACATAAACTGTTTTTTTACACTAGATATAATGAAGAAAAGCACAGAAATGATATAGAAATTGATTTTTTGTTAACGGTTGGGAACAAAGTATCAAAAAAATTAATACCAATAGAAGTTAAGTCATCAAAATCTTATAAAATTGAATCAATGCTTAAGTTTATAGCTAAATTTAAAGATAGAGTTGATAAAGCATACATAATCCATCCTAAAAATTTATCTATTAGAGAAGATGGCATTATTTGTATTCCGGTATATATGACATTTTGTCTATAATAGTAATTATGCATTAAAATATAAAATGATAAAAATTAGATAAGAAAAAGGTATTAAAACGAGCTATATTTATTAAAATAATCAAAAAAAATAAACCTCTTATGGTATGAAGAAAAAAGGTTTATAAAAATTTATTTATAATCTAAAAATGTTATTTCATCATCAAAAGCTATCATTTATTTTTTTTAAATGATGATATAGTGTATAAAACGTTGCAGGTCCTTTACCATATTTTACAATATAGTTTTCAGAAATAAGTTCCCTTAATGCTTTTTCTACAGCAGAACGACTAAGATTCGTACACATTTCCATAATGTCACTTTTAGTTATCTTTCCAAGCTTAATGGTAAATACATCTTTTACCATTTCTTTTGCTGTTTTTTTGCTTGATACTATTTGCAAACGTTCTTCAAAATCTCTATAAGCAGCAAGAACAACTCCAAGGATATATTTTGTAAATGAAGTATCATCATTTATTCCTTCATGCCAATTTAAAGATGCAATTTGCAAAGCATCATAGTATTCATCTTTATGCTCATTAATCTTTTTTTCAAGTGATATATATTTACCAACTACATAACCATTTTTGTATAAAAGTAATGTTGTAAGAAGTCTACTCATACGACCATTACCATCATTAAAAGGATGGATACAAAGGAAATCATGAATAAACGTTGGAATAACAACCAAAGGATCAATATCTCCTTTTGAGATGATTTCATTATAATTTTTGCAAAGTCTATCAATAGCATCTGGCGTTTCAAAAGGTTCTAAAGGTTTAAATCTTACAACTACGCTACCATCTGCTTTAATTTCATCAATTTCATTTGATGCTGTTTTAAATTGGCCTCCAAACGATGTAGGCAAAAATGAATATAATTTTTTGTGAAGTTGAAGTATTACATTTGTTGTTATAGGTATATATTCAAAACTTTCATGAATCATTTCAAGAACAGCTCTGTAACCAAGAATTTCTTGTTCATCTCTATTGCGTGGTGAAGTTTTTTCTTTCATTAACTGTTTTAAACGCTGATTTGTCGTTATAATTCCTTCGATGGCATTAGAGGATTCAACACTTTGGATTTTAGCAAGTTCAACAAGTCTTTCAAGTTCCATAGGTTTTTGTTGCAAGTATAATTGTTGTCTGCCTTTATATTCATGAATAAGTCCGATATAACCAAGAATATCTTTATCCCATTGTTTTTCTTTTAAGAAGTCATAATTAAATTCGCGCATAATCGCTCACTCCTTTCTTTAATCGCTTATATTATATTAAAAAGTAAGCGATTTGTCGATAGAATAAGTTATTTATCCCTTGCTTTTTCAGAATTATAAGCGACTTTGTTTTAGTGCTCAATTTTAGTTTAATTAACTATATATGATAATTATTGTTTAAAAGTAATTTACAAGTGTGTTTTTAAATTAATTATAGTTCTGTCTTGTTTTTTAATGAAGAATTTTGTCAAATGCATTAATGATTATTTATATATTCGATATTTAATAATAAACTTATTGTTTATAAAAAATAATTAGTAATTACGCATGAAAATAAAAAAATTAAATTTTTAAATAAAATCTTAATCGAAGGAACAAACATAAGTTAATCATAGTTAAAAACTAAGAATTAATATAGTTTAATCATATTTCTGTTATGCTGATAGAAATATGATAATGGTGGGGTGATGGTTATGCGGCTAATATATTCTGTTTTAGAAGATGAAAGAAGACGAAATGAATATATGTTAGAGAGATACGAAAAGGAATTATCACTTTTACCAAAAGGAAAAATCACGCCTAAAATTACAAAAGCCAACATATACTACTATTTGAAATACAGAGACGGTCAAAAGGTATGTGCAAAATATATCGGTAAGAACGAAGCTGATATTGCTATTGTTGCGGAACAACTTGAAAGACGAAAGGTTGTCGAGGGGCTCGTTAAAGAATTAAAAGCAGAGCAAGCAAAGATTAAGAAAATGGAGGCAATCGTATGAAAGTATATCATGGTAGTCTTGTTATTGTGGAAAAGCCTGAAATTAGAGTTGGCGATAGATATTTAGATTTTGGTTATGGTTTTTATACCACAATGAATGAAGAACAAGCTATTAAATGGACTGAAAAACAAAAAAACAGAAAAGAAACGAATATCGGATATGTTTCAATGTATGACTTTGATATTGAAAAAGCAGAATCCGAATTAAAAATTATTCGTTTTGATAAAGCGGATAAGGAGTGGTTGGATTTTGTTTCCGTCAACCGCAAAGGACAATGTGGGGAAACATACGATATTGTCATAGGTCCTGTTGCTGATGACGGAGTTTATGAGGTCGTTAGATTTTACGAAATCGGCGTTTACGATTTGGAAGAAACATTAAAGAGATTAAAGGTTGAGGAACTCTATAATCAAGTATTGTTCCATACTGAAAAATCTTTAACGTACTTAAAGTTTATTGGGACGGAGGAAAAATAAATGAACAAAGATAGATTTTCGGCTTTAATGGCTATGATGACTCCCGATATAATCAGTAAGATAATGGATAAGTACGGATTGGACGAAGATAAGGCTATGGCATTGTTTCATAAGTCCGAACTTTACAAGGCACTTGAAAAAGAAGATACAAAAGTGTGGCAGTATAGTTCTGAAATGATTGTTGAATTATTCGACAGAGAAATGAATGGAAAACTGGAATTTCCGGAGGTATAGTATGAGTAAGACATTGCAATTTAAAACTTTTTGTTTTGAAATGTACAAAGCAGAAAAGGGGCTGACAGGTATTCAAACCCAAGAACTTTTTGAAAAATATAAAGTTTTTGAATATCTTGATACTTTTTACGAAGTGTTACACACTACAGGACATAGATATATTATCAATGATATTGACTTGTATATTGAAGCTCGTAAAAAGGCTTAAACAAAATCGAATATGACACTAACCTAATTTTTTTTAATAATTTTGCAAAAAAATGAAGTTAAAAAATATCTTATTTAAAAAATTATATTAATTTTACTCTAACAAGTTTCTTGTGTTGTACAAGAAATTTTGAGAATAATTACTTTCATATATTTTAATAGCTAGGGTGTTTAATAAAAAAATATAACACTCAAACTTTATCATAATCATAAGTAGCACAATAAAATAATCACAAATCTATTTAATAAAATACCGCAAATGTGTGTAATAAAATACCACAAATCTCTTTAATAAATTAGATGCTTTTGGAGCGGCATTAATTGTAGGTCCAAAAGGATGTGGGAAAACAACGACTGCAAAACAAGTTGCAAATACTATAATTGAATTTGAAGATGAAGATAACAGAGAATCTTTATTGGAAGTTGCAAGAATTATGCCTTCTAAGCTTTTAAAAGGTAAAAAACCTATTCTCTTTGATGAATGGCAAGATGCACTAAAAATTTGGGGCGCTATTAGAAAATCCATTGATGATACAGGTGATGTTGGGATGTATATTTTAACAGGATCTTCTTCACAAGATATTGATGTGCCGCATACTGGTACTATGAGAATATCTAGATTAAAAATGCTCCCTATGAGTCTATATGAATCAAATGAATCAAATGGTGAAGTTTCATTAATTGATTTATTTAATAATTCTTCTGCTTTTAAGTCATGCGTTTCTGATTTGACAATTGATGAATTAATCTTTGCTATTTGTAGGGGTGGATGGCCTCGTTCATTGAATTTAAAAAGTGATAAAGCAAAATTAGAAATAGCAAAGGATTTATTTGTACAAACATATTCAGTTGATATAAATAAAATTTCTAATGTGAAAAGAAATCCACAGATAGCTCAAGCAATACTAAGGTCATATAGTAGAAATATTTGCACTCTTGCTGAAACAAAAACTATTTATGGCGATGTTGCTGCTAATTATGCACTATCAGAGTCGACTTATTATTCATATATAGAAGATTTAAATAAATTGTATATAATCGATGATATTGAACCATGGTGTCCTTCTATAAGATCAAAAACAGCGATACGTGCATCGAAAAAAAGAAATTTTATCGATCCATCCATCGCGGTATCTGCGATGGGAATATCACCAGAATATTTTGATAAAGATTTTAAAACATTAGGATTTTTATTTGAATCATTATGCATTAGAGATTTAAAGATATATTCACAATCGTTTGATGGGAGAGTTTCTTATTATAGGGATAGATATGGTTTAGAAGCGGATTGTGTATTACACTTAAATGATGGCAGATATGCATTAATTGAATTTAAACTTGGAGATCTTGAAATAGATGAAGGTGCAAAACATTTATGTAAAATTGAAGAATTAATAAGCAAATATAATGAATCTGAAAAACAATGCAAATTAAGATTACCTGATTTAAAAATGGTAATTACAGGCACTAAATATGGATATAGAAGAGAAGATGGTGTTTTAGTTATTCCTATTGGCTGCTTGAAAAATTAATACATTATTTGATTTATTACAAATATAGGTTAAAGTAAAAACTTTTTGAATATATATACCTTGTTTTAAGCTTTAATGTATCTTGTTGCTCTTGATTGCCCAATTTTTTTAATTTGACCATCTTTTAGCATTTTGCTGAGTACTGCTTCTACAGTTGTTGAACTGACATCTGGCAGTATACCACAAATATCAGTCTTTGAAATTGGGACTAAACTATTTAAAATCGTCGCTTCAATTTTTGACGTTTTTGTGATTTTTTTGCCATGAACTACTGCAAAGCGGTTATCAAGTTCTTTGTAGCACATATATAACATTGAAAGGAAGTTTTCTATAAAAGGAATATAATTGTTTTGATTTTCATGCCAACCTATTGAAGATTCTTGAAGTGCTTCATAGTAGTATGCTTTATAGTTGTTGATCTGTTCTTCGAATGAAATGTATTTTCCTGCATCATAACCATTTTTATAAAGTAGTAGCATTGACAAAAGTCGTGACATTCTACCATTTCCATCTCTGAATGGCTGAATACATAAAAAATCAAGTATGACACATGGAATTAGCAATAGTTGATTTATGTTGGAGTCATTTATTGCTTCCATATAGGCAAGTTCTAATTGCTCCATTGCTTCACTAACTTCATTTGCTGGTGTAGGCTTAAATCTAATTCTTCTATTGCCGTTCTTATCTTGTTCGATAATGTAATTGTCACTTGTTTTATAACTGCCACCATATTCGTATCCTGCAATCTGCATCATCATTTTGTGAAGATGTAAAATATCAGTTTGTCTAAATTCTAGAGTGTTGTGATGTAGATGTATGACATTTAGTGCATCTCTATATCCGGCAATTTCCCATTCTGTATGATTTAAAGGTGCGCTATTTTGATTGACGATAGCGGCAATGTGTTCATCACTTGTAATAATACCTTCGATAGCGTTAGAGCTTTTTACTGATTGCACTTTTGCAACTACTTCAAGCTCGATAAAAAACTTTGCAAATTTTTCTTACACTCGACATTGTTTTTAATGATGCAATATTTGATGTAAGATTGATGAAATTTGAAGGTAATAATCCATTGCTTAAAAAAGAATAATTAAATTTTGTTTTAAGCAAAAATCCCATTTTTTTCATATGTTCGTTTTTAATATAAAAAGAAATAAAACTTTTATAAAAATAGTTGTTTTTTTAATAAAGGGGCTTACAATAGCAATATCTTAAACAAAGGGAAGCTTATTTATTTCAAAAAAGGATTCATATGGATTCTTTACGCTTATATTTCGCAGTTATAATATTATAAAATTGAAAAAGTCCGCATTTTATCGAACTTTTTTAGCAATTTTAAAACAAAAAAATGTTGCCTGTTTTATCTTTTTTTAAATACATTTTAGTCATTGATAGGATATTTTTTCTCTAGATAAATTAAATAATTCTTCCACTACACAGCAAATTATTAATTGAATTAAATGAAAAAGGTGGCGTTTATAATGGTAAAAGGTAAAGGAATGATTATTAGAAAATTCAGTTGCTGAATATCTTACCTATGATGCTTCAATTGGTGAAGAAACATAAAATATTTAAGTTAGGTACGAAGATGAATATATATTGTAAACTTAAAAAATGATGAGATTTTTTTGATGTTACAGTTATTACCATTAAAGAACATATAAAGAAATATTTTAAATATTCGGAATTAAAAGAATAATCAGTTATTAGGAAATTCCGAATAACTTATAGAATAGTACATTAAATAAAGTAAAGTTCAATTAAGTAATTAAATTTAGTTTTAAATAAAAAAGCATAAATTTATTATTAAATATTTCTTTATTTAAAAAGTTTTAAATATATACGAAAGATTGCGGTGCGGTTTTAATACCATAATCTAATAGAGACTTTGGCTCATCATAAACCTTAATTTCACCTAATTTATATGCGTATGCAATTTCTTTTCCTTCAAAATACTTATCAAAGAACTCTTTGCTAATGCCGGATTCATTTTCAGTAAGTTGCCATAATTCTTCTGGGGCATACATTAAAATTTCTATAATTTCTGCTTCTGCAACAATTCTTTTTACTGGATTGGTTTCATAAATAATAATAGAAGAAATGTCTTGCTTTGCAGCAATTCTTCTATATTCGTATTTTTTAATACCTTTTATTATATTTTCTACATGTTCAGGATTAATTGATATTAGTATTTTCTTTTTCATTTTTTTATTTCTCCATTCCTAATTTATTAATGTTTTCAAATTGTTCCCTAGTTATAGGAGTGAAAGGACATGGGCCAGATGATTCATCTAAAATCTTAAGGTCTCTTAATTCTTTTAATGTAATTTTACGGATGAAAGGTTTATAGTCTAGTAATTTTAAAATAGTAGGATATCTACAATATATTTTACGAATATCTTCTTCGTTAAAAATGGATCTATTTTTACATATTTTTATACATTCAAAAACATTTGTTGTTTTTACAATTTCTTGAACAATTGCAATGCCGGTAATTACTGAAGAATATTTTTTATTCAAACTATCGCCTATCCTATAAATTAAAATTATGTCTCCAGGTTTTGCAGTAATATTAAATGCACCTGTTAAGTATATTTTTTCTATTGCATATCTATGAGCGAGATTATCCTCATATAAATGCATATCTTCATTATTTAGAATATTATCAGGAAATAAATCTGTATGATATTCAGGAAGGATAGGAAGTATATAGTGATTCGTTTTTTTTCTTAAAAGAGGGTAATTAAACCTTGGTGTCTTATTTTCTTTATATTGTTTCATATCTTTTACAAGCACTAATTCACCATTAGATTTTTTATATCCGTGTTTTACGAATCCCCATTTTTTCATCAATTTTTCTAATTCAAGAACTTCTTTTCTTTTATTTTCAAAAAGTGTTACGTAAATTTCATCCACTTCCCATTTAACAGCATTTTCAAAAATAATTCTTAAGAAACGTTCTCCTAAGCGAAAACCGGTTTGTTCAATTTTAAATGTTCCCACTTTTAATCTCTTTTTTGGAGCAAAGATAGGATTGATATCAGAATAGTCTTCATTTTCATTTTCAATTTTAAGATATAGAAATCCTTTTAATTGATTCTTATTGTCTTCAAAAACATACGCTTTTTCATTTCCTTTTTTCTTAAACCATTCATCAAATTTATTTCCTTCATAATCTTCTCTTAAAGAATCAAAGAAAGAGCTATTTATATTAATTTGTTCAAATCGTTTTAATTTGACAGCAAGCATTTTATATTCAATATTTTTAGGGTATTTATCCTCAAAATACTTTAATAGCTCTGTAGAAGTGATTACCTTGTCTTTTATAAATAAATCCTTTGCTTTTTTTAACATCACGTTATCATCTGTGAGCAATAAATCAACATTGTCATTATATATTTCTAAAAGTAAGGTGTTATCTATTTTGCTATTATTATCTTGTGAATATTTACTTATGACAGAATTAAAGTAACTATCAGCTTCAGAGTTAAACGAAGGTAATATTTCATATGATTTTAATTTTGTTAGCATTACTTTTTTTATTTGTTCATCTTTATGAATTTTAAGTTCTTCTATAATAGTTTTATGCAAATACTTTCTTACGCTATTTTTATCAAACCACTTAAATAATTGATTTATTTCAAATGAAACATTGTTGCTGCTTTCTCTTTTGATAAAAATATTTGTGTCAAGTAGAACGCGAACATAATTTTTTGTGTAGTCAATGTTTATTGGCTCAATATCAAAAACAATAATCCCGTAACGTTCTACTTCATTTTTTGAATAAAACTTGTAACATTCTTTTAAAGTTTCTTCTAATGAAAAGAACATGTTTTTGAAATCTTTTTCCCAGTTTTCTAATAAAGCTTCTCTCCATGTTTCATATTTCTTAATGCCTTTTATTGTAACTCTTACAAAATTTTCTTTATTTTGATTTGAAATTAGAACGAAAGTATCGCCGATTTTCACTTGCATTCTTTCAGGAGTTGCTAATCTGTATTCGTGTTTTTTTATTCCGTTTTTGATATCTAAGATAAACTTATCTCTTATTTTCAAATAGTATGTTTTTATTTAAAGCCCTCCTGTTTATTTATTAAGTATTAATAAATGATTTAAATAATTCTTCGACTAAATTTAACTGTTCGGTTGTCAAAACCATATCACCTATATTTTTTATTTTTTCTCCTAATTCGTAATTATTTAATATAACCTGACAGACCTCTGGGGTAGGGATTTTTCGCACTTTACAAAATAGTACATCCATTTTGTTTTTTTCTTTTATTTTCGGATTTAATTCTTTTAATATTCTTTCATAAATCTCGGCAGTTGGAATATTTATCCCTTTTTCTATGTAGGTCATATTAGAAGGAGATAAGCCGATGGAATTAGAAAACTTTCGTAAAGATATTTTCTTTTCATTCCGTAATTTTGAAATTAAATTACCTAATGCTTTTTTTTCTTTGCTTTGAAGGCTAAAGTTTTTCTTTGCCATAAGTGCCTCCTTTTTATTAATTGTTCTATAACATATAACAATGTTAACATTTTATAATTGCCATTGCAATAGAATACATATATTATACTAATATAAAAAACTATTATTTTTTATTTCATATCATACAGAAATATTTTAATTTGTTTGATTCACTATTATTCTAGATATATTCATTTGGTAAGGAGGAATAATATATGAAAGAGCAAATGAAAATAAAAGAGATTACTTATTTATGGAAAGAAGAGAAGAAAAAATATGTCAAACAATCAACATATGTCACTTATGTAGCGTTGATTGATAAACATATTGTCCCTTATTTTGGAGAAAAAGAAGAAATATTGGATGATGATATTCAAAACTTTATTTTAGTTAAGATTGATGAGAAACTAAGTCAGAAGACCATTAAAGATGTTATTATGGTATTAAAGATGATTGTTAAATTTGGTTCGAAAAATAATTATATTAGTTATCATGAGATAGAAGCAATATTTCCTACTGAACGTGAGAAAAAGAAATTAGAAATATTATCTGTTAACGACCAAAAGAAATTAATTAATTATTTAAAAGAGAATATGAATTTTAAAAATTTAGGAATATACATATGCTTATGTACAGGATTAAGAATAGGTGAAATATGTGCTTTAAAGTGGAAGGATGTTGATGTTGAAAAAAGAATTTTTGTGGTGGGTAAAACAATGCAAAGAATCTATAATTATAATAAAATTAATACAGAACTTATTGTAAGTGAACCTAAGACCGTTAATTCTTATCGAGAAATACCATTAACAAGTGAATTATATAAAATAATTAAATCGTTTAAAAAGTACTTAAATGAAGATTGGTATGTAATATCTAATGATAGTAATCCTATAGAACCAAGAACATATCGTAATTATTTTAAAAAGATTTTAAAGAAACTAAATATTCCAATTATTAAATTTCATGGATTAAGACATAGCTTTGCTACTAGATGTATAGAAAGTAATTGTGATTATAAAACCGTCAGTGTTATTTTAGGTCATTCTAGTATTACAACAACAATGAACCTTTATGTTCATCCAAATATTGATCAAAAAAGAAAAGTAATATCAAAAATGGAAAAGCTGTTAAAATGACCTTTTATTTCAAAAAAATAATCATAATAAAACTCTATAAAAAGTGCTAAAGATATATTTTTAAGAGTAAATAATTAAATATTTAATTATTTCTAACATTTATTTTCAAAAATATGGTTTAATTATTAGTGGAATTATTAAATCAAGTGAGGGATATTTGTATGAAAAAATGGAAAACGATACCACTTCTATTAATGATGTTATTAGGAACATATTTTAATAACACTGTTATAGCAAAAGCGGGGAATAATGATAAAACTGATAGTGACATATTACTAACAACATATGTAAATGAAATTAATGATGTATATGGCTTTTATACCACAAGTGAATATGATGTCACTGGATTAAAAGGTGATGCATTATTAGAAAAGCTTGCTGAATTAATGGAAGTAAAACATCGTTACTATAATACATATGCTGAATTAAGAAGTGGATTAGCTTATTCTGATGAAGATCCAAATGATTCTTCGAATATTATTTTGTTTTATGCAGGTGAATCATTTTCAAATGCGTGGGGACAAGGAAGTAATTATAACCGTGAACATGTTTGGCCAAAGAATTTATCTGATGGCTTATATACTAAAGTAGACTATTCTGATAGAGGCGCAGGTGCGGATATCCATCATTTAAGACCGGCAAATCCAACGGTTAATAGTACAAGAAGTAATTATGCTTATGCTGATTTAAATAAGTCAGGGACTGAAATTAAATATAATGATAAAGGTACTGGTAATTACTATGCGAATAGTAAATTTGAACCTCGTGATGAGATTAAAGGTGATGTAGCTCGTATCTTAATGTATATGTATACTCATTATTCTTCTGATGTTGCCGCGAATGCGGATAGATTAGATGAAACTGATTCAAATACAACCTCTAAAACTGGCAGTTTAGATATTACAAAAGTTGTATATACTGTAAAAGGAACTGAAAGTGCGGCATTTGATTTATTACTTGAATGGAATGAATTAGATCCTGTTGATGAATTTGAAATGAATAGAAATAATTATTGTACGGCAGTTACAGGGACAAGAAATCCATTTATTGATCATCCTGAATTTGCTAATATGATTTGGGATGATTCATACGAAGGTGATGGTGCTTTATCTAATGTAGGAGAAGGTGGGGAAGTTAAATCAATTTCTATTACTCCTAGTAGTGTTAATGTATCTATTGATAGTTTTAAATTGCTAAAAGTTACATTTAATCCATTAAATGCAAATAATACAAAAATAACTTGGTCAACAAGTGATGCTTCAATTGCTAAGGTTGATAACGGAAAAGTTACTGGTGTTAGTGAAGGAAAAGCGACAATTACGGCAACAACTTCTAATGGTAAGACTGCTTCATGCTTAGTAACTGTTGGTTCTACAAGTGGAGGAAATGATGAGGATGAAACTCTTCCCGCTAATACAGTAAAATACACTATTGATTCGAAAACAAGTGTTTCTACAAGTGGAACAGCACCTGAAGGAACATCGGCAAGCTATAGCCAAACTTCTAATAATAAATATCAGATTACTAAAGGTAATTTTGCCACATTAACTTTATCAGGTTATAAAGATTATCAAATAACAGGTATAACTTTGAGTATGAAATCTAATAAAAATAACGGTTCTGGTCAAGTTGAAGTTACTGCAGGTGAAACAAAATTATGTTCAACTTCAGATCAATCATTTAAAGATTGGACAGGAAGCTATAGCGATACATTTGTCGATGTTACTTTAGATAATATTGTTGAATATACTGTTAAGGAAAATGAAGACATTGTAATAACGATTTCTGCAACTGTAAATTCGTTGTATATTGAGTCATATACTTTGACATATAAAGATATGAGTAATATTCCAGTTGAGAGTGTTACATTAAGTGAACATTCTTTAGATTTATATGTTGGTGATACAAAGACGTTAACCGCTACTGTATTGCCAGAAAATGCAACTGATAAAATTGTTACATGGTCAAGTAGTGATGATAATATAGTTACAGTCAATAATGGGGTTGTTAAGGGTGTTAAACAAGGTTCTGCAACAATAAAAGCAGTTTCTGGAGATAAAGAAGATAGTTGTGCGATAACCGTTAAGATAAAAAATGAAAGTAATGTAAATAGTAATAAAACTTATTATCAATTAGTAAAGGATGTTTCTGAATTAAAAATAAATGAAACTTATGTTATCGCGGCTTATGAAGAAGATGTTGCTTTAAGTCAAACGCAAAATAACAATAATAGGGGACAAGTAAGTGTTAATAAACAAACTGATGTTAACTCATACTTATATACGGATGATATTATTCAAGAATTAACTTTAGAAAAAGGTAATGTTGATAATACATATGCATTTAATACAGGCTCTGGTTATTTATATGCGGCATCATCTAGTAATAATTATTTAAAAACAGAAACAAAATTATCTAATAATAGTTCATGGAGTATAAACATAACAACAGCAGGTGTAGCAACTATAACCGCTAATGGAGAAAAAAATACGCACAATATACTTAGATATAATAAATCAAGTTCATTATTCTCTTGCTATATTTCTGGACAACAAGATGTTGCTATATATAAAGTGAGTGACGCAAATAAACTTATTGATTCTTGGTTAGAAATGCGTAATGATTCTGATAATAGCTTCTGTGAATATTTATATGCAGCAAATAATAAGCTTACTGCTTTACTTAGTGAATATGATAGACTTGATAACTTTGGTAAAAGTATTGTTGATAATGCAGATGATGTTACTAATAATTATGGAACATGTAAAATAGGCCATTCAATTGAATATGCTAAATATCGATTGGCGATTTTAGAAAACAATAAATCAAGTGTTGATAACATATTAACTAGTATTTCATTAAATGAAATTATTCTTATAATAATAATAATTTTAGTAAGTTTGATTATTTCTTATGTATGTTATATTGGTAAAAGAACTACGAGATTTGATAAATAATTAAAATAAATGATTGAGAATACTGGTTCTTTAAAGAAAAACGGGGTGCGAAAAAAATCTATCCCCCGTTCTTCTTTAAAGAACCAGAATACTCTTTAGCGATTTTGCAGGGAGTATTTTTTTGCTATATGTAAAAGCGT
>CAZZGL010000008.1:0-29885 GCA_964654155.1 uncultured Staphylococcaceae bacterium
ACGCTGTTATTGTACCACTTTAATTAATATAATTAAAGAACATGAAAAATAAAAAATAAGAAAAGAGGTAATAATTGTTTGACACATATTATTTTAAGACCTAAACTTAAATTACTAGGAGGATTTAAAGATTATGAATGAAGTTTTAGTGGAAACACGGGGACTAACGAAAAGATATAAAGATGTTTTAGCGTTAGATTCAGTTAATCTTATATTAGAAAAAGGAAAAATATATGGTTTACTAGGTCCAAATGGTGCAGGAAAAACGACCTTAATAAAAATTATTACTGGACTAATTAGAAATTATGAAGGACAAGTTCTTGTTAAGGAACAACCGTTAGGAATAGAAGCCAAAAAAATAATATCTTTTTTACCTGATCATGAATATATCGATGATTCTTGGACAGTTAATTATGCCTTGGAATATTATGGAGATTTTTTTGAAGATTTTGACAAAGAAAAAGCAATTAAGTTATTTAAGCAATTAGACATTCCTTTTGATAGGCACTTTAAAACATTTTCAAAAGGAACAAAAGAAAAAGTACAGTTAATATTATGTTTATCACGAAAAGCAGAAATATATATTTTTGATGAACCAATTGCTGGAGTTGATCCTGCAGCTAGAGATTTGATATTTAAGCTAATTATGGAAAATTATAATAGTGAAGCTAGTATTTTAATTTCAACTCATTTAATTGCTGATGCAGAAGGAATTCTTGATAACTTTATATTTATAAAAAAAGGTCAAATTGTTAAATTTGGTGATGTAAAGAAAGTTAAAGAAGAAACAGGTAAGACATTAGATGAAATATTTAGGGAGGATTTTAAATGTTTAAGCGACTTTTAAAACATCAACTAAAAACAACATGGAAAGAATTTAATATTGCTTATGCATTAATGATTCTTATAAGCGTATTTCTAGGAGTAGCTATTATTAGTGAGAGCGATGCATTAATGATAATTGCAACAATTCTATATGCATTTTCTATTTTCGCAGTTATCGGTTTAGCAATTAAATTCTTTATAAAATTGTTTTATAGTTCAACCTATGGAAAACGAGGCTTCTTAACTTTTACCTTACCAATTTCTACTCATTCTCTTATTCTTTCAAAACTTGTTTCATCGTTACTTTATTTATTTGGTTTCTTGTTATCAGGAATTATTTCATTTTTAGTATTATTATTAATTGTTGATGCAAGTAGTTTAAGTGAAATATTCCCAATTATTGGAGATTTACTAACTTTAATTAATACAAATCCTTTTATTACATTTTTATACATATTTGAAGGAGCAATTTCTTTAGTTGCGGAATTAGTCTTAATTCAATTTGTATGTGCCTATGCACAAACACTTACAAATTCAAAAAAGAAAGAAAATATGGTGTTCGTTATTTATATAATTGCAAGTTTTGTATTTGCAATAATTATGGCATTTGATCCGCTTTCTCTATACGTAGCTTTAAATAGTGAAACCGGCAGAATAAGCTTAGTTGTTCTTAATGATACAAATTCAATGAATTACATCAGCGTATTTTCTATTTGGACACTTCTTATAGAAATTGGAAAAATGGTAGGAATGTATTTCTGGACAGTTTACATAATTGATAAAAAAATTGAAATTCAATAAATTGATGGGGTTCTTCTCCATCTTTTTTTCCACAAAAATATAAAGTTATCCACAACTTTCTAGTTGTCGTCTTTAAAAGATAAATAAAAAAATATATAATGTTAAGGAATAGGGGGGTGAAAAAATATGAAATATGCAAAACAAGAAGATTGGTTAGAAATAAGATTAGGAAGTATTATTAGCGATTATGATCGGCGTTTACTAACCATTTTATATCAACCTCTTATTGGATATACCTCATTAGCGGTTTATTTTACTCTTTGGGCGCAACATGATCGGAAAGCATATCAAGAGATTTATACTCATGATAATTTATTTACTTTTATGCAAATTTCTGCGAATGAATTTCAAAAAGCTAAAGAAAAACTTGAAGCGGTTGGTTTGTTAAGAACTTATTATCGTGAAGATAAAGGCGTATGTTATTTTGTTTATACATTATACGCTCCAAAACAACCTAGTGATTTTTTTGAAGATCCATTATTTTCAGGATTATATGAAAAGTATTTAGGACATAAAGAAGCAACAAAAATCGCTAGAACATTTACAACTAATCATGATTATAGTAATTTAACAGAGATTTCATCATCCTTTAGCAGTGTGTTTTTACCAGACTTGGATGATCCTTGCTATAGTAAAGCTACAACATTAAGCAAAGGTAGCAAACGCAAAAAAGTTTATGGTGATATTAAATGTGATTTTGATTTTGGTTCTTTCTTTGATGTTCTAAAAAATAAATATGGATTTGCAAGTGAAAAGATATTTACTGCAAAAGAAAAGAAGGAAATTGAAAGAGTGGCAACACTTTTCGGTTTAGATGGTTCCTCGATGGCGGATGTTGTTAATCGCACTTATTATCGGGATGCAGATGGTAAAGCTATATTCCGTCTTGATTTGTTAAAGAAGTATTGTCAAGATGAATTATCCTTTCCAAGTATGGGAAAAGTTAAAGGAACTAAAAGTCAAGTCACATCAACTTCAAAGATTGCTAAAAAAATTGAACTTCTTGAAACAATGTCGTGTTATGACTATTTAAAAATAAAGCAAAATATGACAGAACCTGTATCAAGTGATATTGCTTTAATTGATAGATTATCATCAAAATTAAAATTACCACCTAGTGTTATAAATACGCTTGTGGACTATGTTTTAGATGTAAAAGATAATACACTCCCTGCCTCTTTTACTGAAAAAATCGGTGCAAGTTTAGCAAGAGCAAATATCACAAATGCTTTAGATGCAATGAATTTCTTAAATAAAAAACGGTATAAAAAGACTGTTCCTACAGAAGAAATAAATGAAGAAACACAAACAGAAGTTTTAAATAATGATATTCAAGATGAAGAAGAAATTGATTTAGATGCGTTAATAAGAGAATTTCAAGGAGAGTAGTTATGAAAAAAGGTACAGTTAAAAAAATATTAATAAGCAATGACTTAGATCAATTTAAAGAAAAAGAACTTAACGCACTTTATAGTGATCCTTTAATGAATAAATATTTAGATGAACTTAATATTGATGAAAAACTTGTGAATGAGTATTTAGATATTTTTCTAGATATAAGTGATGATTTACATTACTGTGCAACATGTCCGGGTCTAGATAAATGTCAAAAAAAGAATCCATATTTATTAATTAAACCTATTATTGATAATGAATATATTGAGAGAAAAATGGTTTTCTGTCCTAAAATGACACAAAAAAGAGAATTAGAAAATCGATTTTTAGTACGAGATTTTACTTTTGATTGGGTTGGAAAAACGATGCATAATAAATATGATTTTGATATTTCTGAAGTGAGACGTCCACTTTTTAGCAAGTGTCATAGTTTGTTAAAAAATAATTTATCAGAATGGATTTATCTTTATGGTTCTAGTAGATTAGGAAAATCATATATTATTGCCATGCTTGTTCAAGATTTATTAAAAAAGAATATTGAAACTAAATGTGCATTTCTTAATTGTCCAACAAGAATAAAGGAATTAAATGACTTATCATTTACTAATAAAGAAGCATTTAATGAACTTTTAAAAAAATATATGAATGTTGATTATTTAGTACTAGATGATTTTGGAAACGAATATAAAAATGAGTACATTAGAGATACTATTATTTATCCTTTACTAAGCTATAGATCGAAGGAAAATAAACCAGTTTATATTACTTCACATTATTCTATAAAAGATTTGGTATCTTTATATGGAGTTAATTCTTTAGGTAAAATAAAAGCCCAATCATTAGGTGATTTGATTAAAGTAATGGCAAAAAAAGAGATTCATTTAGAAGGTGTTAAAATATATTAAATTGTATATAAAAAAAGATAAAAAGAAATTATCTTATAAAAGATTAATAAACTTTTTATCAAAGTGATTTTTTAAAATAAAACATTATTTTAGAGTTAAACTATTTATTATTTCAGATAGCATTGAATGTAATACTTCAATGCTATTTTTTGTATCTAAATAATATGTAACAGTATCAGAATAAGGATATTCTTCTCCTAAGTAATTCATTTTAATCATTTTATCTATTTGCGATTGATTTCGTTTTGAAAGGTTTCTGTATTGATTTGCATTACTAATCTTAATTGCAATAGTTAAATCGCATAAATCATCAAAATTTGACTCAAATAAAAGAGGAATTTCTAAGGTTATAATGTTTTTATTTGATTTGTTAATAAATGAAATAAGTTTTTGTCTTACTAATGGATGGATATAATTTTCTAAAGCTTTTAGTTTGGACTTATCGTTAGAAATAGTATTTCTAAGTACTTCTTTATCAAAATCTCCGCTTTCTGTAATAAGATGAATATCTAATAACTTCTCGATTTCCTTAATAATACATTTATCTTTATATAAAGAAGAAACGATGTTATCACAGGAAATAGTATCAGTTCCTAATTCACTTAATATTTTAAGAGCGGTTGATTTACCTGACCCAATCGCGCCTGTTAATCCGATTACGGTTTTCGATGTTAGCTTTTGACATTTAGGACAATATGTAGTTCCTCTTCCACCAACAATGGTTTTAAAAAGTTTATTTCCACATACAGGACATAATAGACCTTTTTTTCCATAAACTAATAATTCTTCTTGAAATAACCCGCTTACTTCTCTAGATGCATGATATGATTTGATTGTAGATCCGCCTAATTCAATAGCTTTTAATAATGTCTTTTTAGCGGCTTTTAAGATGTTTTCCCAATCATTTTTATTAAGACTTTTACTAATTCGTTGAGGATGAATTTTTGCTAAAAACAATGTTTCATCAGCGTAAATATTGCCTAGTCCAGCAATAAAGCTTTGATCAAGAAGTAATGACTTAATAGGTTTTGTTGAACTTTTAGCTTTTTCGTATAAATATTGTGAATCGTTTATTTCCATTGGTTCAGGACCTAAAATACTTAACCAACTATCTGATGATAAGTCATTAATAGGAATAACTTTCATAACACCAAATTTTCTAGAATCATCATAACAAACTTTTTGATTGTTATCTAAATAAAATATGATGCGAGCAAAACGACTATTATTTTCATCTAAATTATAAAAATAATACTTGCCTTCCATTCTTAAATGAGAAATAAGAGCGTAATCATTTTCAAACTTAAAAATTAAATATTTGCCCTTTCTATCAATATCAGTTATTTTTTTATTAGTAATAAGTTTTAAACTTTCTAAAGAAGAATGAATCATTCTTCTATATAACACTTCAATATTAATAAATTTATGACCAATTAAGCGAGGAGATAATATTCTTCTAATGGTTTCAACTTCAGGTAATTCTGGCATATATATCACCTCTATTTTGCATCAAACCATGTCTTTGCATAACTCCCATCAACTTTTAATGGAGTTTCAAATTTCATAGCGTTTTCCATGGTCTCAACAACAACTTTTGTAACTTCTTCTATGTCATCTTTATGGACTTTGAAAATTAATTCATCATGAATTTGAAGGACCATTTTAGCGCGTAGTTTTGAACTAGACAGTTTTTCATCAATTTTAATCATAGCAATTTTTATTAAATCCGCTGCTGTGCCTTGTATAGGGGCGTTCATTGCCGCGCGTTTTGCAAATTCACGAACCTGATAGGATGAATCATGGATTTCTCTTAAATATCTTCTTCTTCCTAAAACAGTTGTGACATAACCATTTTGTTCAGCGTTATTAACAATATCACGTAAATACATACCAATTTCTGGATAAGCACCATAAAATGAATTAATAATATTCTTTGCTTCTTTTGGAGTTACATTTATTTGTTCACTTAATCCCCAATCTGAGATGCCATAAACAATTCCAAAATTAACTGCTTTAGCTTTTCTTCTTAGTGAAGAAGGAACTTCGCCTTCGATATTGAAAATATGTCTAGCGGTAACATTATGAATATCCTCACCGCTTTTGAAGGCTTCAATTAATTTGGTGCAATTAGATAAACTTGCTAATATTCTTAATTCAATTTGAGAGTAGTCCATCGATAAAATATATGTGTTATCATATTCATAATAAAAAGCCTTACGAATTGATTTTCCTTCTTCATCACGGATAGAAATATTTTGTAAATTTGGTTCACTACTTGAAAGTCTTCCTGTACTAGTTAATGCTTGATTAAATATAGCGTGCAATTTACCATCATCAAATAAATAATTTTCTAATCCATCAATATATGTTGATACAAGTTTTGCATATTTACGATGCTCTAAAATTAAACTTACAATAGGATGGTATTGAACAAGTGATTTTAAAACATCCATGGATGTTGAACCTTTTCTTTGATTTGGTAAACCGATTTTCTCATATAATATATGAGCGACTTGTTTTGGAGAGGAAATATTAAATTCTTCTTCAGCTTCTAGATAAATCTTTTTTGTAATATCATTAAGCTTTTCTTTAAATTGTTGGCCAATTTCATTAAGAGTTTTTACATTTAAAGGAAAACCCTCTATTTCCATTTTAGACAAAACATTACATAAAGGGCATTCAATATTAATAAATAAATCTAGAGCATTGTTTTCTTTTAATTCATCAAGCACTTGATGGGATATTGACATGGAATAATAAGCAATTTCTCCAGTTCTGTTAATATTTGATGAGTTAAAGAGACTTATTTCTTCGTTATGAGAAAGAGAAACATTAAAATATGAGAAAACGGCATCTTCTTCATTTATCAAAGAAGAATCTAATAAATATGAAGCGAGCAGTAAATCGAATTTTAAACCTTCTAAACCAATTTTATATCGATTTAAAACAACCTTAATGGCCTTAAAGTCATAACAATATTTATCGATTGTTTCATCTTTTAACCAATTAATAATTGTTTCATCATTAATTAAATCGTTAATAGATATGTAATATGCTTTATTATTAAGTGAAATTGCTACGCCATATAATTCCGCTTTAGGATAAGAAATATTTTGCTTATCAATAGCAATACCTAAAGATTTTGGCTTTTCAAACTCCTTAAAAGATTTTATTTCAATTACTTCAACGTTTTGATTAATTTCTTCTTTAGGTTTTTGTTTACCTTGCGCACTGATTTTAGATAATAATTGCTTTAATTCATAACGAGAGCAGAAAGTGCTTATTTTTTTAAAATCATACCCTAAATATCTTGTAGATGATATATCGAAATCTAAAGGAACATCAATTATTATTTTTGCTAAATGCTTACACATCTTGCCTAATTCTGCGTTTTCAATGATTTTTTCACCTAATTTGGATTTCATATTTGGAGCCGCTTCAATAATTGACTCTAAGGAACCATATTCTTGAATCAATTTAATAGCGGTTTTATCACCGATGCCAGGTATACCAGGAAGGTTATCACTAGAATCGCCTCTTAATCCTTTATAATCTAAAATTTGTAGAGGAGTAAAACCATATTTTTCAATCATGTTATTGTTATTGATTATTTCGACATCCGAAAGTCCTTTTTTTAAAATATGGATTTCAATTTTGTCATCAATAAGTTGTAAAAAATCACGATCAGAAGTATATATTTCAACATCATATCCTTCTTTTGCGGCTTTTTTGGCTACAGTTCCTGCAATATCATCACCTTCGTATCCTTCAATTTCTGAAGTGAAAACACCTAAAGCATGCAGTAATTCACGCGCTAAAGGCATTTGAATACTTAATTCCTCAGGACATGGTTTCCGATTTGCTTTATAGGTATTTAATTCTGTATGTCTAAAGGTTTTTTTACCAGTGTCAAATGCCACGATTATGTGCTCATCATTTTTTAAAGATGAAATAATTCTATTCATCATATTACCAAAAGCAAAAAGTGCATTTGTTGGAACTCCATCTTTAGTTTTCATAATTGTAGCACCTGGGTAACTTGTTGCATAGAATGATCTAAAAAGTAATGAATTACCATCGATAACTAATAATTTTGGCATAATTATTCCTCCCATTTATTAATTTCTTCAGCAATAAATGAATTATTGCTTATTTTTCCATTTATAATAAAAATACTATTTTTATTTATGCTCATAAACACATTTGCGTATAATTTAGGGAAAACTACAATTTCAATTTCTCCTTCATCATCAAAAAGAGTAATAAACGCCATCGGTTCTCCTTTTTTTGTTTTAATAGTTTTAAAAGATTTAATAATACCGGCAAAAGATATATAAGAAAGGCTTGTTTTTGCTTCATTTATTGTTTTAATATTTTTTGAAGCAAGCTTTTCTTTGATGTAAAAAATTGGTGTTTTAGATATCATAACCCCTATAGATTCTGCTTCTTTTAGTAATCTATCCAATGGATCATCGCTAATCTTTTCAATTAATGGCGGCGGTAAAATGAAGTGCATATTATCTTGACCGACATTATATGAATTATTAATTAATGAAGCATATTCTAAAGCCCCAGATGAGGCTTTTTTTAATGATGAGCGACTATAACCAAATTCATCTAACGCACCCGCATTTATTAACATTTCAATTTGATTAAGGCTTATTTTGTGTAAAGACATTCTAATAATAAAATCAAAGAAAGAAGTAAATAAACCTTTTTTTCTTTCCGTGATTATTGCATCACAAATAACATTATTAATTCCTTTTATTGAATTAAGAGGAAATATCAATGAATTATCAAGTGATATATATTCTTTACTTGATTTATTTATGGAAGGTAAAAGTATATTAATACCAAATGATTTCATTTCACTTATGTATTCATTATATTTACTATCGTTTGTAGAGGATGTTTGCTCTAATATTGTCGCGTAGAATTCAAGAGGATATTTTGCTTTTAGATACCCCATTTTGCACGAGAGCATAGAATATGCTACAGAATGTGCCTTTTTAAAGCCATAATTGGCAAATTTTAGAATATGTTCATAAATAGTTTTTGCCAATTTTTCGCTATGTCCGTTATTAATTGCGCCTAATAAGAATTCTTTTTCCATAACTGCAAGTTTGTTTGCATCTTTTTTTGATATAGCTCTCCTAAAGAGATCGGCTTTAGAAAGTGTAAAACCAGCGATTTTAGTAACTACTTGAAGAACTTGTTCTTGATAAACAATAATTCCATAGGTAGAAGATAATATTTCTTCAACTTCTCTACAGAAATATGTTGTTTTTTCTATTCCTTTTTTTCTAGCAGCGTAAAGAGGTATGTTATTTAATGGCCCTGGTCTGAAAAGAGCAAGAAGAGCAACGATATCATTAAAGCAATTTGGTTCAAGTAATTTAATTGCTCGTTTAATACCACTAGATTCAAGTTGGAATAATCCCATTGTTCTAGTTGAAGAAATTAATGAAAAAACAATATCTTCATCAAAAGGCAATGATTCTAAATCGTAGTTTGTAAGATGGCTTTTATTAATTTTATTTATACATTTTTCAATGATTGTTAAATTTCTTAATCCTAATAAATCCATTTTTAAAAAGCCTTGGTCTGCAAGTGGATTCATTTCATATTGAGAAATATAATTATTTTTATCATCAATAAGAACAGGAATTGAATTTAATAAATTATCATCATTTAAAATTATACCTGCAGCGTGAGTAGAAGAATGACGTGGCAAACCTTCAATTTTAGAGGCTAAACGAATGATATTAAGATAATATTTATCACTATCGACTAAATTTTTAAAAGCGGGTATTTTTTTATAAGCTTCTCTTAAAGTTAGTTTATTGTCAGGAATTGCTTTTGAAAGTAAATCGATATGGTGAGTAGGAATAGAATATATTCTTCCAATATCACGAATAGATTGTTTGGCGCCGATAGTTTGGAAAGTAATAATATTAGCAACATGATTATGCCCATATTTTTCTTTTAAATATTCAACAACTTCATCGCGCCTAATATCGCCAAAATCGATATCGATATCAGGCATAGTACTTCTTGCTGGATTTAAAAAGCTTTCAAAAAGAAGTTGATATTTTAAAGGGTCAACATTAGTAATTTTTAATAAAAAAGCCACTAATGAAGATGCTGCTGATCCTCTACCTGGACCAACTGATATTTTATGTTTTTTTGCATATTTTACATAATCTGCGACTATTAAGAAATAATCGGAATATCCCATGTTTTTAATTACTTCTAATTCATAGTCTAATCTTTCTATATATTTTTTATTTTCTAATCCAAATTCTTTTAAAGCAACAAAGGTGATTTCCTTAAGAGTAATGTCACTACTAAATTCGCCTTTATATTTTAATAAACTACCTCTTTTAGAAAAGAAATTTACATTACATGAGTTAGCTATATCACTAGTTATATTTAATTCTTCTTCATTATATAAATTTTCAAGTTCGGACTTTGAATAAAAATAATTAAATCCATTTTCTTCATCTTCATTTATTTTTTCATCAGAAGCAATAGCGTTAACGATTTTTAATGTAATCGCATCACTTTTACTTGCATATAATATTTTTGGAAAAGCAACAACTTGATAACCATAATTTAAAGAAAAATCTCTAACTTTTGATGCAAATATTCTATCATTTTCATTATAAATTTCTAATCCTAGATAAAAGGAAGTAAATAAAGATGCAATAGATGACATTGTTACTAGATTATCATGGTGTTTATTAATGATAATTTCTTTTACTGATTCTTGAAATGAAGAAAGAATACATATTAATCCTTCACGATGTTCTTTTAAATAATTGAAATCCAAATTATCAGTTTTAGAAAGCATTGAACTTATTTGACATAAGTTTATATATCCATTTTCGTTTTGAGCATATAAGCATATATTATAATGATTTAAATTTACAATTAGTACGCATTCTAAACCAATAACAGTATTAATGTTATTATTCTTACCTTCGTATATAAAAGATGGAATTCCAAAAAGAACTTTAAAATCACATAAAGCTGCGGATTGATATCCTTCTTTGTTAAGAGCTTTAAAAATGCGTTCTATTGAAAGACCACTTTTTAAAAAAGAATAACCACTTCTGATATTTAAAGGAGTAAATTCCATCTTCTTCACCTCGAAATATATTTTAACATTAATGAAAATTAATAAAAAGAAGATATTTATTTATTACTATAAATAAAAAGTCCTTATTTTAGAATAGCTCTAAATTAGGACTTTAAATATCGTTATAGATTATTATTTAATCAAATTATCTAAATCATTAATTAATGAAGGAAGCTCATTTAAATCATATATTTCAGCGCCAGATGCTTGGTCATGACCGCCTCCATGATATTTTTCCGCAACTCCATTAATCTTAATTCCTTTACTTCTTATAGATACTTTCCATCTATTATGGGTTCTATCTTCAGTAATAGAACACCAAATATGAATATCTTCGATATTTGCTAGTTGACCTAAATTTTCTTTACCTCTTTCAAAGGTAATATTTAATTCATTTTGAATTTCTTCACTAAGCACATAATAAGCGACTCCATTAGGGGATACTTTAAAATTATTAAGAACATACGCGGTAACTTTCAAATCGTCAATTTGCTTTTGATACATTTTTTGATATACATCTTTTGATAAATCAAAACCGGTGGATATCAATCGTTTTGCAACTTCAAAAGTTAGAGTCGATGTTGAATTAAATAAGAATCTCCCTGAATCTCCTACAAGACCACTATATAAATATTTAGCGCATTTCTTGGATATTTTATATCTTTTAGGAAATGTAAATAAGATTAATGAAATTAATTCCGCAGCGGCGGCAAGTTCTTCTAAAACTATATTAATGTTACCATAAGGTTCTCGATTTGGGTGATGGTCAATTTTAATAATAAATGAAGCTTGTTTAAAATGATCATCAGAAATACGCTTAGTATCACCAGTATCGAGGACAATTGCTAAAAAAGGTTCGTTATAGTATGAATCATCTAACATTTCCATCTTTTGATATAAGCGTGGAGTAAAGACAACATGGTCTTCACCTACAATATGAACATCCTTAGAAGGGAAATTTTCTTTTATATAGTAATACAAGCCTATTTGAGTTCCTAGAGCATCAAAATCAGGAGTTTGATGGCGAAATATTACTATTCTGTCATACTCTTTGATTTTTTTTAAAACTAGTTTGATTTCTTTTTTATACGGCTTTAATACTTTTTTTATATTTTTATCTATCATATTAACCTCTTAAAGATTTAATAATTTAACGGTATCTCTAGCAATCATGACTTCTTCATCTGTTGGAATAACAACTACTTTTATTTTGCTATCTGGTGTAGAAATTAATCCTTCCTTGCCACGAAGTGACATATTGAAATCTTTATTAATTTTAACACCAAATGGTTCTTCTAATTGATCACAAATTAATTGACGATAATAACCAACATTTTCACCAATACCTGCTGAGAAGACAATAACATCGCATCCACCTAATCTCACGTAATATTGACCGATGAAATCTAATATGCGGCGAACGAATAAGTCGTTTGCTAATTGCGCTCTTTGATTACCTTCTTCAATAGCTTTTAATATATCGCGGCTATCATTAGAAACACCTGATACACCTAAGAATCCTGATTTCTTATTAAAGATTTGATACATTTCTTCTACGCTTTTTCCAGTACATTCACAAGCATAAGCCATAACAGAGGCATCGATATCACCAGTTCTTGTACCCATCATAATTCCACCAAGTGGAGTAAGCCCCATTGATGTAGCAACACATTTTCCATCTAAAATTGCACATAAAGAAGCACCACTTCCTAAATGACAAGAAATAACACGATTTCCTTTTTCTTTTACAAAGTATTTTTCTGCTTCAAGAGCTAAAAAGTTGTGTGAAGTTCCGTGAGCGCCATAGCGACGAATTCCATATTCGGTATAGTATTCATAAGGAACTGGATAAATATAGTCGACAGGTTCCATTGTTTGATGAAATGCAGTATCAAATACAGCGACATTACCAACATTAGGTAATACTTTTTTAAACGCTCTAAATCCAACTAAGTGAGCGGCATTATGTAAAGGTGCTAATTTAATTAAAGATTCAATCTTTTGTTCAGTATCATCATCGAATATTGCTGAACTATTAAAATACGAACCACCTTGAACGATTCTATGACCAATTCCACCAATTTCATCAAGGGATTTTATAATTCCTTCACTGATTAAATTGTCTAATAACAATTGAACTGCTACTGCGTGATCTAAAATTGGAAGAACAAGTTCTTTTTTTCCGTTTTTTGATTCAATTTTAAAAATAGCATCTTCGTGACCGATACGGTCGGCAATGCCTTTACAAATAACTATTTCACTAGGCATATCATATAATTTAAACTTTAAAGATGAGCTTCCGGCATTTACTGCCATAACTTTTGTTGACATTTATAAATCCTCCGTTTTTTTCGCAAATTATTTTACTTTAAAATGCAGGGAATGTAAAGAATTACACTACATTTCATTTTCTAAAATAAAGCATAAAATTTATCGTTTTTCTCTATTTTTCGGCTTATTTTATCGTTAATATAACTTGAAATGCATTTTTTTCTTTTTGTAAAGCCAAAATTAATATATAATATTAACGGACATATGGAGGTACCTATTATGGCTTATGGATTATTAAATGATTTCTATTATGGTCAAACAATAGATGCATATCGATATTTTGGAGCTCATTTTATAAAAAAAGATGATGTTGAAGGAGTTATGTTCCGTTTATATGCCCCACATGCAAGCGATGTTTCGGTTATAGGTGAATGGAATTCATGGGATGCTACAGCACATAAAATGAATAAGATTGATGATGGTGGAGTATTTGAATTATTTATTCCTGGATTAAAAAATTATCAAGCCTATAAATTTCACTTTAAAAATGCCAAAGGAAAGTATGTAGATAAAGCTGACCCTTATGCATTTTATAGTGATTATCGCCCTGGCACATGTTCAAGATTATTCGATTATGAAAATTTTATATGGCATGATGAAGATTTTATGAGAAATCGCAATCGAAATTTTGATCAACCGATGAGTATTTATGAAATACATTTAGGCTCTTGGAAAGGACAAATTGATGGAAGATATTTATCATATGAAGAAATTGCTGATCATTTGATACAATATGTTAAAAGTCACGGCTTTACACATGTAGAAATAATGCCGATTACACAATATCCTTTTGATGGGTCTTGGGGATATCAAGCAACAGGCTTTTTTTCGGTTGATTCACGTTATGGAAACCCAATGCAATTAATGTCATTTGTCGACCGAATGCATCAAGCTGGTATTGGAGTAATTTTGGATTTTGTTTTAGTTCATTTTGCAGTTGATAAACACGCATTAATAAATTTTGATGGAACAAGAATGTATGAGTATTCCTCTAAAGGTAACACATATTCTCAATGGGGAAGTGCAATGTTTGATTTAGGAAAAGACCCTGTTCGTTCATTCTTAATGTCGGCGATTGAATATTATGTTAGCAACTATCACTTTGATGGCATTAGATTGGATGCAGTTAGTAATATTATTTATTGGCATGGAGATGCATCAAAAGGAGTAAATGACGGTGCAATTGAGTTCGTTAAACGATTAAATGGAAAACTTCATTATGCTCACCCTGATTTGATGATTATCGCAGAAGATTCATCCTCGTATCAAGGCGTAACAAAACCATTAGAATATGGAGGATTAGGTTTTGATTATAAATGGGATTTAGGATGGATGAATGATACTTTACGTTATTATGCGCTTGACCCTATTTATCGTAAATATCATCATAACATGATTAATTTCTCAATGGCGTATTTTTATTCAGAAAACTTCTTACTGCCACTTTCTCATGATGAAGTTGTTCATGGAAAAGGAACGATTATAAATAAATTATGGGGAGATTATGAACAAAAATTCATGCAATTAAGAAATTTATATACTTATCAATGGTCTCATCCTGGTAAAAAACTTAATTTTATGGGAAATGAATTAGCTAGTTTTGATGAGTGGAATGAAAATAAATCGCTTCCATGGGAACTTAAAAAATTTCCTATTCATGATTCTATTGCAAGGATGATTCGTGATTTAAATGCTATTTACGCTTATGAAAAAGCAATGCATATCGAAGAGAATAATGGTGAACACTTTAAATGGTTAATGGTTGATAATTCGGATCAAAGCGTATATGCTTTTCAAAGAACATATGACGATGATGTTCTTGTGTTTGTTTTTAATATGACAACAAATTATTATGAAAATTATGATATCGGAGTTTATGTTGAAGGTGAATATGAAGAAATATTCAATTCAGAAAAAGATGTTTATGGTGGTTGCAATCAATACAATGGTTTACCGGTTAAAACAACTTCGTATGGTCCTGAAGGAAAACCAAATAAAATCACTATTAAATTGGCTAGTTTTGCCGCGATTATATTTAAGTTAAAGAAATAAGAAAGTAGGTTTATATTATGTACAAAAATATTTTTGAAAACAAAGAATCTTTCGCTAAAGAATTTGAGCGTCGTTTGCTTACAAAATATTGCATTAGCATTCAAAATTCTGATATTACCGAAAGATATAATATTTTAGGAGAAATGGTCCGTGACTATGCAAGCGCTGATTGGCGGTCGACAAGTGATACGGTGCAAAAGAAAGAACAACGTCAATTAATATATTTTTCAATGGAATTTTTAATCGGACGTTTATTAGTGAATAATATGATGAATTTAGGTATTTATGAAGTTGCTAAAGATGGTTTAGCGTCATTAGGTATCGATATTCATGATCTTGAAGAAACTGAATCTGATGCTGGATTAGGTAATGGTGGCTTAGGTCGTCTTGCCGCTTGCTTTTTAGATTCAATTGCATCATTAGGCTATCCTGGAGATGGTAACTGTATTCGTTATGAATATGGTTTCTTTAAGCAAAAAATTGCTAATGGAAAGCAAACTGAAGTTCCTGACCAATGGTTGACAAATGGCAATGTTTGGGAAGTTAGAAAGCCTAAACATGCTGTTGAAGTTCAATTCTATGGACGTGCTGAAACATATCAAGATGATGATGGCTGCATCCGTTCAAGAACTGTTGATGCTATTTGTGTTAAGGCAGTTCCTTATGATGTTTCAGTCATTGGCTATCATAACGAAGTTGCTAATACATTACGCTTATGGAGCGCAGAACCTAGTGAAAAGCATTTACCAAAGAGTCAAAAATTCTCTGATTATTTAACGACTTTAAGAGAATTATGCCATGGTTTATATCCAGATGATTCAACTGAACATGGTAAAATATTGCGCTTGCGACAACAATATTTCTTAGTAAGTGCTGGTTTACAAAGTGCGATTAGATCACATTTAAGAAAATATGGTACATTAGATAGCTTTGCTGATAAATATGTTTTCCAATTAAATGATACGCATCCTATCTTAGCGATACCGGAATTAATGCGATTATTAATGGATGAATATCATTATGGTTGGGATGAAGCTTGGTCACAAGTACAAAAGTGTATGGCCTATACAAATCATACCATCATGGCGGAAGCTTTAGAAAAATGGCCGGTTCATTATGTACAACAATTAATTCCACGTTGTTATATGATTATTGAAGAAATAAATCGCCGATTCCATATTTATTTGAATTCACGTGGCTTTTCTGAAGATCGTCGAAGAAATGTTTCAATTATTAAAGATGGCATGATTCATATGACTAATCTTGCTATATATGCATGTTTTTCGGTAAATGGTGTTGCGGCATTACATACAAAAATATTAAAAGAATCAACTTTTAAAGATTTTTATGAATTATTCCCAAATAAATTTAATAATAAGACCAATGGAATTACGCATCGTCGATGGTTCTTATATTCAAATCCAAAACTTGCTTCAGCAATTTCAAATCGAATCGGCAATGAGTGGATTTTAAATCCAGATAAGTTTGAAAATTTAATGAATTATGTTGATGATGAAAATTTACAAAAAGAATTTTTAGACATAAAACTAGAAAATAAGAAGCATTTAGCAAAATATATTAAAGAACATTTTGATATTGATGTCGATGTTAATTCTATATTTGATGTTCAAATTAAACGTTTACACGCATATAAACGTCAATTAATGAACGTCTTCCATATTATGTATTTGTATCAAAGAATGAAGGAAGATCCAAATTATAGAATTAGACCACATACATTTATATTTGGTGCTAAAGCGGCTCCAAGTTATGCCTATGCGAAAAAGATTATTGAACTCATTTTAGATGTTGCTCGAGTTATTAATAATGATCCTGAAATATCGAAGTACATGAAGGTTATATTTATGGAAAATTATGGAGTCTCTTTAGCGGAAATTATTATTCCTGCCGCGGATATTTCTGAACAAATTTCTACCGCTGGAAAAGAAGCTTCAGGAACTTCTAATATGAAATTTATGATGAATGGGGCAATTACATTAGGTACCTTAGATGGCGCTAATGTGGAAATAGTTGAACGCGTTGGTAATGATAATGCGGTTATATTTGGATTAAAGGATCATGAAATTGATAAATTAAGATGGACTGGAGCTTATAATCCATGGGATGTTTATAATAGCAACCCACGAGTTAAAAATATTATGGATTCACTTCTTACCGGAGAATGGTCGCAAGGAGATGGAAACAAGTATCGCATGATATTTGATGAAGTAATGTATCGTAATGATGAATACTTTATATTAAAAGACTTCGAATCTTATGAAAATGCATTTGATAAAATTTGTTCTTTATATGAAAATAGAGAAAACTGGGCAAGAAGTTGTTTGATTAATATTGCTCAATCAGGCTATTTTTCATCAGATAGAACAATTGAACAATATGCTTCAGAGATTTGGAAATTAAAAAAGATTGTAAAATAAAAAAAGTAGGAGGAATAAAAAAATGAATGAACAAGAAAGATTAACGTTTTTAAAAGAAATATCCGAAGTAAATGGTATTTCAGGAAATGAAGTTGAGGTTTCAAAATTATTTGAAAGATATGCTTCGCCTTACGCAGATAAAATTGAACATGATCAATTAGGATGTATTTTTGCTTATCAACATGGAGAAGAAGGACAACCAACAGTAATGATTTGTGGTCATATGGATGAAGTTGGTTTCTTAGTTTCCCGTATTGAAGATTCAGGATTATTAAGATTACATCCAGTTGGTGGATGGTGGAATCATGTAGTACTTGCGGAAGTTATGACTGTTAAGACACGTGATGGAAGAGAATATAAAGGTGTTGTTGGAGCGCAACCACCTCATGGATTACCTCCAGAAATGAGAGCGAAAGTTTTAGATACTAAAGATTTATATCTTGATATGGGTGTTACTGATCGTAAAATGATTGAAGATTTAGGCATTCGTGTTGGTGATACTGTAACTCCTTATACTGAATTTAGAGTTCTTAATGATGATAAAACATTGTTAGGAAAGGCTTGGGATGATCGTATTGGTATGGCTATTGCTTTAGAAGTTTTACAAAACTTGCATGGTACTGAGCATAAAGCGAATTATGTTGCTGTTGGAACAGTCCAAGAAGAAGTTGGTTTAAGAGGTGCAAGAACTGCTGCTTATCATGTACACCCAGATATTGCTTTTGCTACTGATGTTACCATGTCATATGATTTACCTGGATCACCAAATAATCCAACAAAATTAGGCTCTGGTGTCGCCTTATCAATTATGGATGGAAGCGTTATTGCTCATCGTGGTTTATTTGATTTTGTTGAAAAAATTGCTAAAGAAAAAGGCGTTAAATACACATATGATATGTTAACCGCAGGTGGCACCGATAGTGGAGAAATTCATAAACAATTTGATGGAATTATTAATATGACTATTTCTTTACCATGTAGATATTTCCATAGTCATGTTTCATTAATTAATATTGAAGATTATAAAGCTGCAGTTGAATTAATGACTGAAGTTGTTAAAGCTATCGATAATGGAGCTTTACAAGAATTAAAAGAATCTAAATATAGATAGAAAACTTTAGCATTTAATATTGGACTTAATATTTGTTACGAACGACCTGTTATAAAATTATATTATTTGAATAAAATATAGGAGATACTATATGAGAAAATTATCTGATTATTATGACATAGGCGATTTTATAAGGAAATTTTTAAAGATTGCTGTTATTTTTATTCCATTGCCTATTTTTGGTGCGGGATTTTGTGTGATTGATCATGATAATAATACAAAAGAAATTAATAGAATTATGTCCGAAATTGAGAAAGATGTTACTAAGAAAACTGAAATTGATAATTTTACATATAGTGCGTTTACATTAATTGATGAAGTTGAAAAAATAAATGTTTGTATTTATGGTAACGCAAGTAAAAATAACGATTCACAAACAGTATTTTCGTCAATAATGTATAGTATTGAATATAATTCTAATTATGATTTTTTACGTAGTAATCTTTCTAATAAAATTGAAACTAAGTATTATTATAATAATGAAGAATTAATAGGTGCTAAAAATACTTATACTAAAGGTTTACTTAAAAATTATATTCGTGACCATGAAGTAGATGTTTTTACTTCTTTATATGCATATTTGTTTGAATTAGCTCCAGAAATAATTAATACATCTTTTTATGGAATAGTTAAATAAACAAAATAAAAGAATACTTTAGATAGTGTGTGTTTAATCACAAAAGTATTCTTTTTTTCAATAATCAAAATCATTACATGCTTTTTTTATTCGTTAATAATTTGTTTTTTAGATTTATTAAAGATGGAAATAATTATTGTAGCGATTGTCGCTCCGACAAAACCTTGTAAAATATTCAATGGAAGATTTAATATAGCTACAGAAAAGCCAAAAAATATAAAATCAGGTATAAAATAGATACATCCCATTATTAATCCAGAAATAAATAATGAAATATATTTTAGATTTTTATTTTTAATTTTTTTGAATAAATAACCAGCTAGAAATCCTTCGACTCCTTTAGCAATGATGGTAAATGGAATATAAGTAGTATATCCAGTAATTAAATCACATATTGCTCCACCTATCATACCGACAAGCATTCCTCCTAGAGGAAAAGTTAAGTTTGCACTAAGGATAATTAAAGCATCTGATAAATTTAAATATCCACTATTGGAGGGAAGAGGTATAACTATAATAAGCGTAACAACAATTGTTAAAGCAATTAAAATACTTATTTCTGATATATTTTTAATTTTATTGTTCATCATCAATTAACTCCTTCCATTCGTCTTCTGTATAGACTTTTATTCCATTTTTCATTAATAATTCAGCAGTTAAACCATTGCCATCAATTAAATGCTTAGTAAATGTTCCATCATAGATTTTTCCTTTACCGCATGATGGACTTTTTGATTTTAAAATAGCTTTTGTTATATGATGTTTTTTAGCAATTTCAAGAGTGTGTTCTGCACCTTTAATAAAAAAGCTAGTATTATCAACGCCATATTTATTAAGAACTAACTCGCCTTTTCGTTCACTTGGGGCGCGTGGAATTGATAAACCACCATCACATTCTGGACAAATATACACAAAAATATATTTACTTTGTAAAGCTTTCAATTCCTCTTTAATATTTGTATTCCCATCATATCGACAATATACTCCCATTAAGCAAGCACTAACTAATATTTTTTCCATAACATCACCGGTTTTATTTTAATTAGTAAAAATATCTATTTCAATCTGTTTTTCAAAAAATAATGCAAAATTGTCTATTTTTTGTTAAAATTACTCTTGCTACAACTATTCTAAGCGAGAGGGATATAAATGAATACACAAACTATTAATAAGACAATAGAATATAAAGGAAAAACGATTAATGTTGTTATTACATATAAGAGAATAAAGAACATTTATTTTCGTGTTAAAGGTCGTGTTTTATATGTTTCTGCGCCTAGAAGTGTAAGTGTTGATTATATTACCAAGGCTTGTCTTAGTATTAGAAAAAGCTTATTAGATCGATTGATAACTGATGAAGATGTTGGAACTGATTTTATATATTTGTTAGGAGAAAAAAGAAAATTAAGATACATACTTGATGATGATGTTAAGGATGCAATAACATATCGCAATCAAAGCGACTTAGAAAGAAAAATAAAATCTTTAGCTGTAGATATTATTACTGATAGAGTTCGTTATTATGAAAAATTAATGGATATTAAACCATCTTATAAAGTAAGCATCAAAAAGATGACATCAAGATATGGTTCTAATTCTAGAAGAACGCATTCTTTATCATTTTCTTTAACATTAATTCATTATCCGATTAGTGTTATTGATGCAGTTGTTGTCCACGAATTAGCTCATCATCGTCAATTTAATCATTCAAAAGCTTTCTATGATGAAATTAATAAGTATTATCCACAGTACAAGCAAGAAATAAAGAAACTTAAGGGAGGGCATAGTTAATGATTCAATATATTACAAGTAAAGCTAATGCGAAAATTAAAGATTTATTGACATTAAAAGATGCAAAAGTAAGAAAAGAAAGAGGTCTTTTTCTTGTTGAAGGATTTCATCTTTTAGAGATGGCTTTAGATGCTGATCAAGTTGAACTCATAATTACCGATAAAGTCATAGAAGGTATTCCTGAACATATTGATCAATTAATTGTTACTCATGAAGTAATAAAAAAGTTTTCTAGTCAAGTAACTCCTCAAGGTGTTATTATCGTTTGTAAATTAAAAGAAAGACAAGTTACTTGTGGAGAGAGAATTCTATATTTAGATGGTGTATCTGATCCAGGTAATCTAGGAACAATTTTAAGAACAGCGGTTTCCTTTAGCTTTAACGATGTTATATTATCTAAAGGTTGTTGCTCTCCATATAACGATAAAGTATTAGCATCTTCTCAAGGGGCAATTTTTAATTTGCAAATACAAGAAGGTGATATTTCATTCTTGCAATCGATGAAACAAAAAGGATATCAAATATTAGTTACTTATCTTCATGGAGGAAAAGCTCTTGATCAAGTTAAAATTAATAAAAAAGTAGTTTTAGTTATTGGTAATGAAAGTCATGGTGTAAGCGATGATTCCCTATCATTAGCGGATAATAAAATTTTTATTCCTATGAAAGTTATGGAATCGCTTAATGTTGGAGTTGCAACCGGAATAATATGCTATTATATCGACCAATATTTAAATAAGATTTAATTTGATAAATTGCTAATTAATTATAAAAGAGAGTAGGTGAGTTTAATGAAAAAGAAGTATTTAAAAATTAATGTCTATGATGCACTTCAAGAAAGATTTAAATTTATTTTTGAAGAATTTGATAATATTTATGTTTCTTTTAGTGGTGGCAAAGATAGCGGCCTTCTTTTAAACTTGCTTATGGACTATATGGAAAAGCACAATATTAAAAAGAAAATTGGTGTTTTTCACCAAGATTTTGAAGCACAATATACTTTAACAGTGGAATATATTAAAAGAACATTTGATAAGTATATTGATAGAATCGAGCCTTATTGGGTATGTTTACCAATGGCGACAAGAACGGCATTAAGTAGTTATCAAACATTTTGGTATCCTTGGGATGACCATAAAGAAAATTCTTGGGTCAGACCAATGCCAGATGTTCCATATCTAATTCACCTAGGTAATAATCCTTTTAGCTTATATAAATATCGTATGCACCAAGAAGATTTAGCAAAACAATTTGGTCGCTGGTATAAAGAAAGTCACGATAAAAAGAAAACTATTTGTTTATTAGGAATAAGAGCTATGGAATCTTTATCGCGGTATAGTGGCTTTGTTAATAAACGCTATGGATATAAAGGACAATGCTATATTACCAAACAATTTAAGGATGTTTATTGTGGTTCGCCTTTATACGATTGGTCTGTTAATGATGTTTGGACCGCAAATTACAAATTTGGATATGATTATAATCGCCTTTATGATCTTTATTATAAAGCTGGTTTAAAACCGTCACAAATGCGTGTTGCATCTCCTTTTAATGACTACGCTAAAGAAAGTTTAAATCTTTATCGTGTTCTCGAACCGGATTTATGGACAAAACTTGTTGGTCGAGTTCAAGGAGCTAATTTTGGTGCAATATATGGTAGAACTAAAGCGATGGGTTATCGAAATGTTGCTCTTCCAGAAGGATATACATGGAAAGAATATACAAAGTTCTTATTAGATACATTGCCTAAAAAGCTAAGATTAAGTTACATAAAAAAGTTTAATACATCAATTAAGTTTTGGCATACTGTTGGAGGAGGGCTTTCAGAAGAAGCAATACATGAAATTGAAGCTCGTGGTTATAACATTAAAAGAAATGGTGTTTCTAATTATACAAAAGACAAAAAAACTAAAGTTATATTCATCGGACCTATTCCTGATAATACCGACGATGTTCATTTAACAAAAGATATTCCATCGTGGAAAAGAATGTGCTATTGCATTTTAAAAAATGATCATACATGTCGGTTCTTAGGTTTTGGGTTAACAAGAGAACAGCAAATTCGTATCGATGCCTTATCTAAAAAATATAAAGTTGTGGAGGATATTATATGAGTAAATACAAAAGCCCTGTCTATAGCATAATCGCGGTTCCAATTGAAAAGATTGTACCTAATGTTTATAATCCAAATTCAGTTGCACCACCAGAAATGGCCTTATTATATGACTCAATTAAGCAAGATGGCTATACAATGCCAATTGTATGCTATTACGATAAAGATAATGATCAATATATTATTGTTGATGGATTCCATCGCTATCGGATTATGTTAGATCATAGTGATATATATGAAAGAGAAAATGGCATGATACCAGTATCGGTTATTGATAAACCTCTTGATCAAAGAATGGCATCGACAATTAGACATAATCGTGCAAGAGGAAGTCATGATATAGATTTAATGAGTAATATTATTAAAGAGTTACATGAAATTGGTCGAAGCGATGCTTGGATAAGTAAACATTTAGGTATGGATAAAGATGAAATATTACGATTAAAGCAAATTACTGGTTTAACCGAATTATTTAAGGATAGTGAATTTTCGTCTTCTTGGGAGCCTGAAGAAGAATTTGTTTTAGTTAATGATGAAGAATAATAAATGTAAGCTTTGAAGAATAATGTCGCAAAAAAAAACAAAACTTTTCTATATTTATAGAAAAAAGGATTTCCTTATGTTATACTCTAGGCGTGCGTTGAAAAGAAGTAGTAATAAGTCTCTTTCTAGCTAGGGAAAAGCGAAATAGTGGAACCGCTTTGTAGAAATGCTTATGAATTCACCTTGGAGTGCAGGCTTTGCCCGTGACTAGCGTTAATAGTGTAATTAAGTGCGTTTTCTATTTTAGACGAAGTAGGATGGTATCGCGGCGGAAGTCGTTCCTTAGTGAAACGGCTTTTTTTATTCTTAAGATTAGGAGGAAATTATATGGAGCAAACTTTAGATAGTTTACATCAAACCGCTATTAAGGAAATTGATGGATGTTTAGATTTAGATGGTTTAAATAATGTTAGAAATACATATTTATCTAAAAAATCACAATTAATGGCAATGATGAGACAAATGAAAACCTTAAGTGGCGAAGAAAAAGCTGCTTTTGGAAAGAAAATTAATGAAATAAAAAATGATATTGCCACTAGAATTGAACAAAAAAGGATTGTATTAGAAGAAGAAGCATTAAGAATTAAACTTGCAAATGAAGCCCTTGATATCACATTACCTGGTAGAAATTTTACTTCAGGTGTAAAAAATCCGTTTTATATTATTCAAGATGAAATAATTGATATTTTTGCTGCAATGGGATATGAAATTGTTGAAGGACCAGAAGTTGAATTAGATCATTATAATTTTGAATTAATGAATATTCCTTCCGATCATCCCGCTCGTGACATGCAAGATTCATTTTATATTGATGAACGGACTCTAATGCGTACTCATACCTCACCTGTTCAAGCTAGAGTTATGGAAGAAAAAGGCGGTAAACCAATTCGAATTATTTGTCCTGGTAAGACTTATCGACGCGATGATGATGATGCGACTCATTCTCATCAATTTGCGCAAATTGAAGGCTTAGTTGTCGATAAAGATATTAACTTAGGTCATTTAAAAGCAACATTAGAATTGTTTTTAAGAAAAATGTATGGTGAAAAACGTGAAATTAGATTACGTTCATCATATTTCCCATTTACTGAGCCATCGGTAGAAGTTGATATTTCTTGTTATGAATGCGGTGGTAAAGGATGCTCGGTTTGTAAAGGAACCGGATGGATTGAAATTCTTGGAGGCGGCATGGTTCATCCAAATGTCTTAAGAATGTCCGGATATGATCCAGAAATATATCAAGGATTTGCATTTGGAATTGGTATTGAAAGAGTGGCTATGCTTCGTTATGGAATCGATGATATTCGTCGTTTCTATCAAAATGATATAAGATTTTTACATCAATTTAGAAAGGAGTAATTAATATGAAAGTAAGTATAAAATGGCTTAAACAATTAGTGGATTTAGAAGGTATTACTCCTAATGAAATTGCTGATAAATTAACATTCGCGGGCATCGAAGTTGAAGATATTATTTATCTTGCTTCCGCAAGTGGATTAGTGATTGGGGAAATTAAAAAATGTGAACCACATCCAAATAGTGATCATTTACATATATTACAAGTTGATTTAGGTGAAAAATATGGCATTAATCAAATTGTTTGTGGTGCACCAAATGCATGTAAAGGATTAAAGGTTATCGTCGCAAGAGTGGGAGCAAAACTTCCAGAATTAACAATTAATGCTGGCGTTATTAGAGGTGTGGAAAGCAATGGCATGTGTTGTTCATTATCGGAATTGGGTGTTGATAAAAAGTATTTGACAGAAGCTCAACTTTCAGGTATTGAAGAATTGCCTAGTGATGCCCTAGTTGGAAATGAAAATGTTTTAGAGTATTTAGGGCTAGATGATGTAATTTTGGATATGAAATTGCTCGCTAATAGATCAGATTGTAACGCAATGATTAGTGTTGCAAAAGAGGTGGCATCGCTTTTTGAAAGAAAACTGACTTTGCCAGAAATTGAATATAATCAAGAATTATTACCATCATCTTTTAAAGTTGATTCATTTACTAATAAATGTCAACAATTCTCCGCAAAAGTAATTGAAGGAATAGAAGTTAAAGAATCTCCGCTTTGGTTAAAGCAAACATTAATGGCAATGGGAATTCGTTCTATCAATAACATTGTTGACATTGGAAATTATGTCATGCTTATGTTTGGTCAACCTTTACATATGTATGATTTAGATTTATTACCAAAGGAAGAATTGGTCGTAAAAGATAATTTTAACGGTGATTTTACTGCTCTTGATGAAAAAACATATCAATTACAAAATGGTGATATAGTAGTTACATGTGATGATATTCCTATGTGTTTAGGTGGTGTTATGGGAGCGTTAAACTGTGCAGTTACCACAAAAACAAAACGTATAGTAATTGAAGCCGCCAATTTTTTAGGAGCACAAGTTAGAAAAACCTCGATTCGTTTGAATTTAGGAAGCGAATCAAGTGCAAGATTTATTAAAGGTATTAATCCACATCAATATGAAGATGTTTTAGCTTTTAGCGCAAATATGATAAAAAAATTATGTGGTGCTAGTAAAGAATATCAAACTGTGACCTATGATAAAATAGATCATAATTTAAAAACAATTACCACAAGTGCATATCGAATTAATAATCGCTTAGGTACATCATTTAGCGAAGAACAAATAATTTCAGTTCTTCAAAGAGTAGGCGTTAAGGTTACAAAATGCGAAGATAGATTAATTACGACAATTCCAGCACATCGTATTGATATTACTTGTGATGCTGATTTAAGTGAAGAAGTAATACGAATTTTAGGATTTGAACATGTTAATAGTGAACTTCCAACCCTAAAAGCGGTTTTAGGTGGTTTAAATGAATTACAAGTTAAAAAAAGAAATATTCGTTATTTCTTATTAAATAATGGACTTGATGAGATTTTAACTTATACGCTTATTTCAAAAGAAGATAATGGAAGATTTAATTTCTTCCATAATGAAGAACCATATAAGTTACTTCATCCGATGACCGATGAGCATGCTGAAGTTAGAAAGAGCCTAATACCATCAATGTTAGGAACTTTACGATATAATGTTGCTCGTCAAGCTAAACATCTTTCTATGTTTGAAGTTAGTGAAGTATTTGTGCCAGGTGGTCAAAGTACTCATTTATGTGTAGGATTATATGGATATGATGCATATTTGCATGAATTAAAAACTATTCCTTATGATTTCTATTCTTTAAAAGGTATTTTTGAAGCGATTATGGAAAAACTCGGAATTGAGCCAACTAGATATCGCCTTGATAAATTAAAAGAAAATAATATATATCATCCTGGTAGAAGCGCCGGAATTTATTTTGGTAAAGAGCTAGTTGGTGTTTTAGGCGAAATCCATCCTTTATTACGTAAAGAATATGATTTAGATAAAGCTCCATGTTTGGTAATGGAATTATTATTAAGCAAGATTCTAGAGGTTAAAACAAGCCGTAAAAAAATGCAAGCACCATCTAAATTTCCATTTGTAGAAAGAGATTTAGCTTTAATTGTTAAAGAAAATATTAAGTCTTCTGATTTGATTCGCACAATAAAAAAAGCGGGAAAAAGTTTAGTTAAAGATGTTACTGTTTTTGATATTTATAAAGGTGAACATGTGGATAAAGGATATGTTAGCATAGCAATTAAAATTAAATATCAAAATGATGAAAAAACACTTCAAGAAAAAGAAATATTGGAAAGTGAAAATGCAATTAAAGAAGCTTTATTTAAAGAATTTTCAATTGTTTTAAGAGGATAAAGTATGAAGGTTAATTATCAAACACTTTCAAGATTGCATCATATTATTGAAGAAGAGGATATAATTTATTCTTTAGAACAAATAAAAGGAATACATTCATTAATTAGAATGCCTTTTGTGCACGCTAAAGTTGAATTAAATGAAGATGATGGAATGGTTCATGCAAAATTCCATATTAAAGCTGATTTAGTTTTAGAATGTGCTTATACTTTAGAAGAGGTTGATTATAAAGTTAATTTCAATGATGAATTAGATTTTTGCTTCATAAAAGACGAATATCAAGAAGAAGATGAAAATTTAATTTATATTGAAGGTAGTACTTTAGATTTAGATAATTATATTTTAGGATTAATAATTACTGAGATTCCAATGAAAGTAGTTAAAAAGGGAGCAAAGCTTCCTACAAATGGAAAAGATTATGAAGTAATTACTGAAGATGAATATTATAATCGTCATAAAGATAAAGTTGATCCAAGATTATCGGCATTAGATGATTTTGATGTAGATGAATAAGTGAGTTAATGAAAAATGCGCTTTGTTTAGCGTATTTTTTTATACATAAAATGTTATTCATACAAAGGATGGAAATACTGATAGATAAAATTTTTATGGTAGATAGCATAGAATAGCACATTAAATAAAGTTCATAATTGCAAAATAAATAATGAAATAGTGAAAATAAGTTAGCATAAATGGGATTCAATAAAAGAATCTCTTTTTTTATGAGAAATTCATGAGCTCTAATTTTTTACATATTGTAATTATTCAAATGCAATTATTCCTAAAAAATTGTGATTTTATTTGCAATAAGGATAATAATGAATTATAATTGCAGTGAAGTGGAATAAAGTGGAAGGAAGTGGGAGAATGTTCTTTGGAAGCTATGAGCATAACTTAGATGCAAAAGGACGTTTGTTTATCCCTAGTAAATTCCGTTCCAAAATTGAGGGCAGTGTTTATATCACTAAAGGGTTTGATGGCTGTTTATCTATTTATACAAAAGAAGATTTTGAACCTAAGTTAAAAGAATATATGAGCTATTCATATAATAACAAAGACACTCGTTCTCATTTACGTATTCACTTTTCCTCATTTGATGAAATAGAAATTGACAAACAAGGAAGATTACAAATTCCTTCAAAATTTCTAAAAAAAGAGGGGATTTCACAAGAAGTAATTATAGTTGGAGTTCTCAATCATTTTGAAATATGGGATCGAAAGAGATGGAACGAATACTATGATGAAAATTATGCTAGAGATGAAGAAATTGCGGAATCTCTTGAAAGAAAGAGAGTTGAAGATTAATGGAACATATTTCGGTTATGCTTCATGAAACAATTGATTCATTGAAAATTAAAGAAGATGGAATATATGTTGATTTAACTTTAGGTCGTGGAGGTCATACTTTAGAAATATTAAAAAAACTTAAATCTGGTCATGTGTATGGATTTGATCAAGATAGAACCGCAATCGAGGAAACTAAAGAAAGATTAAAGGAATATGAAGGTAAAATCACATATATTCACGCAAATTTTGCATCATTTAGTGAAGAATTGGCCTTATTAGGTGTAAATGAAGTTGATGGAATTTTAATGGATTTAGGGGTTTCCTCACCACAATTCGATGATGGAGATAGAGGATTTTCATATCGATTTGATGCTCGACTTGATATGCGTATGAATCAAGATAATTCATTATCCGCTTATGAAGTGGTAAACAATTATAGTTTGCAAGAATTAACATCTATATTTAGAGAATACGGCGAAGAAAAGTTCGCATATGAAATTGCGAAAAAAATTGTTCGTTTTCGAGAAATTAAACCAATTGAAATGACTTTTGAATTAGTGGATGTCATAAAAAGTGCTTTACCTAGCAAAGTTTTAAAGAAAAAAGGACATCCAGCCAAGCAAGTTTTTCAAGCAATTCGCATTGAAGTAAATGATGAATTAAATGTTTTAAAAATTGCTTTAGAAAAAGCTTTAAAAACAATTAAAGTTGGTGGAAGAATTTCGGTAATAACTTTTCATTCTTTAGAAGATAG
>CAZZGL010000009.1:0-29429 GCA_964654155.1 uncultured Staphylococcaceae bacterium
AGGAAGAAGTATCAATGAAAAATAAACTTAAAAAAACACATAAAAAAAGAATTGATTATATAATGAAAAGACTTGGTGGCATTTCATTTGTACTTGCCTTTGTTTCAGTTGCATTCATTATGCCTTTATCAAATAAATTTGAAAAAGAAAACATGTCAATTAATTACAATATCAATCTTATGGAACAACAAGAAAAGTTTGCTAAACCAGTTCCAAAATATAAACAACTTGAATTTGCGGATAAAAAAGTTGGTGATAATTAAATGAAACTTATTTGTTTTCATAATCCAGAAGAAGAAAATGGATATTTGAGCAATTAGTATTTATCTTCATTTCTAATCGATAACATAACATTTTCTTCGATGGAGCAATTTATGATGTACAAGAAAGCAATTCAATTTAATGATATAAATATTGCTAAAAAAATTCTTAATGAAAAAAATGTTGCAAAAATTAAAATGCTAGGAAGGATGGTTTCAAATTATGATGAATCTATTTGGAATGGCGTTAGACAAATTATCGTATATCAAGGACTTATTGCTAAATTTTCTCAAAATAACGAGTTGAAAGAAAAATTAAAATCTACAAAAGGTTTAACTATTGTAGAATGTGCTGTAAAAGATTTAATTTGGGGTATAGGTTTGTCGATGACTGATAACAATCGATTTGATAAATCAAAATGGAAAGGTCAAAACTTGTTAGGATATACATTAATGCTCGTGCATGAGCAGTTATAGTATAATAAAAATTATGGGGCTGAAAAAACATTAGTTTTTTACAGCCCCTTTTTTTATAAAAATAGTATATTAATTTAAGTTAAGTTTTTTATTTAAATCATCTAAATCGATATCAATATTTTTAGAGTAGGATCCAGAAACTTCGCTTACATATAAATCTCCCAAGATATCTCTTTCTTTTTCTGGATAATTATAATCTTTATCGCATCCATTTTCGTCAATTAAATTTAATTCACAATTTTCCGCAAAAATAAAAATTTCATTTGCAATTTTTTCATCAATTATAGAATTAATATTTAATTCTTTTAATGCATATTTAGAAATGAATGAAATTGCGGTATCGCTAAGTTTAAAAGTTTTACATTTTTTCATATTTGCCCTCCTTAATTTAATGCTTTTTATTTTTATGAAATTTTCGTATAGTTTTAACCATATGTTTATTTAGAGTAATATGTGTTATTGTTCTATTATGATAATTAATTCTATCATATTGAATTGTTTTACCACCTTTATGCATATAAGGTTTAGAATTATAAGATTTACCAAATAAATTAATAATTAAATCTCTCTTTTTTAATTTTCTTTTTGGGTCTATAATTCTATTTTGAGCATGAGAAGAAATAACAAATTTGCCAATTCGAATTTGTGAAGTGTCTTTTTTCATCATTTTCTTTTTGGACTTAAACAAATACTTTATAACACTCATATTTTAATACCTCCTTTTTATTAAGTAAAGTTGGAATTTACTTTACATTTATATTGTATAATTTAATTATTTAAATGTAAGTCCTCTCAAAAATAAATGATTGGGTTGACAAAACTGCTGTGTTTTTATTAAAATAACCAAAAATTGAGTAGACAAATTGTGAAATATAAATGGAAGTGAAGTGATGCTATGAAAGAGAAAATAAAAATTAAAATATCGTATTTTTTGTCTGATATATTAGAAAATGATGCATATAGGTTTTTATTTATAAAAAACAATCATTCTAATAAAAATGGTTTAATTAATAAATTAATCCCAACATTTGTTGCCGTACGAAAAATTCGAAGAGACAAAATTGAAAGTGCATTAATTAATGAATATAATAAAGATGAAGCAGAGGCTATGTATGACATAATAAACTCTATAATAGAAAGAATATATTTCAATAATGAAGAATTATCCAAACTAGAAGAATATATTTGGATAAGACCATCAAAAAACAATGAAGCTTTATTTGATGAAATGGAATATTCGGAATGTAAGATTACAGAATTGGATTTATCTAGTTATATTAGAAATTTATTAAATGAGTATAGTATGTTACCACAATATAAACGTGAAGCATTAGTTTTTGATTATGAACTTGATGTATTTGCAGAAGCTTGTTTAAAACAAAATATTTTATGTTTTAAAAATAAATCAACTGGTGAAAAACATCGAGTATTTGCATTTGAGTATTGCCTTGGATATTTATATGATCAAACAAATTATTGTATTTTTTATGATATAAATAAAAAAATCATTAAAGCTATTTCTTTACATAATATCGAAGACATTTATATGATTAAAGAAAAATATAAACCAAATAATATTTTAATTGATAAATTACAAGAATATACAGATAGTAAAGAATTTGATAAAGAAATATTGATGGAGGAATTAATTTAATTATGTTTTTTAATAAAGATAAAAAGAAAAGTAAATTTGTGAAAGCAAAAACGCCGGAATCTAGAAAAAGACAAAAGGCAGCAATTGCATCTTATTATGCAAAAAAAAGAAAAAATGTTAATAAAAACTAATTTTTATAAATATTAATTAGAATTTATTTTTTTCTTTTGTGTTTTGATTTTATACATACGAAACTAAATTTCTAGAGGATTAGGACGAAAAGTATTTTTAGACGGATATCGAGTTAGTGGCAAGACTGGTGTTGTTCCTACAAAGCTCGATAATTGATATTTACTTCAGTAGACATCCCTGTTTTTTGGTGTTAAAACTAGAATTTTAATAAACTTCTTAATTATGTTTTTTAAGGAATAAATTGCCTAATTTTGCAATATCAAGTACTGAATAATTACAAGATTTTTGATAAATCAAAATGGAAAGGTCAAAACTTGTTAGGATATACATTAATGCTCATTCGTGAGCAGTTATAGTTTAATAAAGAATCAAGTTATTCGAAAAATTCGAGTAACTGATATAAAATAAATTGTATAGTCAACTGCTCGAAATTTTCGAGTAGTTAAAATTATCAAGAACTTTTTTAGAATCATTACATTAATTTGTAGTGATTTTTTTCATCTTTCTTTAAATAATTAATTATGTAGTGAACTTTTTTAATATCTACTTATCTTTTTTCATATTATGAAAAGAGGTGGATTATATGATTAACGCACATGCAAGAAAACGGATTAACATTATAATAGTACTAAGTATAATCGCATTATCGGTTGTTGGAGGCAAACTAACATATTTAACATTAGGAAAATATAGATATTTAAAATCGAAAGCGACTGAATTATGGGAACGAAGTTTTCCACTTTCTGCGGAAAGAGGACTTATTTTAGATTGTGATGGAAATGCTTTAGCAATAAATCAACCGGTTGTTAGTGTTGCAGCGATTCCATATCAAATAAAAGATAAAAAACTTGCTTCATCTTTAATTGCCCCTCTTTTAGAAATGAATGAAGAAAAATTATATGAATCACTATCAAAGAAAACCTCGATAGTGCGTCTTCATCCTGAAGGGAAAAGAATAAGTGAAGAAGTAGCTTTGCAAATTGAAAAGTTAAATATCGATGGAATTTATTTAATTCAAGATAATAAAAGATACTATCCCTATGAAGAAAACATGGCATCCATTTTAGGATTTGTCGGTATTGATAATCAAGGTCTTGCGGGTGTTGAAAGTTATTATGATAATTATTTAAAAGGGCAAGATGGAACCTTAAATTATATGCTTGATGCTAAAGGAGGATTATTTCCATCGACATCATCACGTGTTGATGCCCCAGAACAAGGATTAAATCTAAAACTCACTTTATCAATTAAGTTACAGAATCTTTTAGAAAGAGAAATGGAAAATGCTTATTTGAAATATAATCCAACAGAAATAATTGCTTTAATGATGAATCCAAATAATGGTGAAATATTGGCGATTGGAAATCGACCAACATATAATAATAACCATTATCAAGACTATAGTAATGAAATATATAATAGAAGTTTACCTGTATTTTCAAGTTTTGAACCTGGCTCAACTTTTAAATCGTTAACATTTGCGGCAGCGGTTAATGAAGGAGTAATCGATATCGATAATGATTATTATTATGATAAAGGATATGAAAATGTTGGTGGCGCCACAATTAAATCATGGAAAAAAGGGGGTCATGGACTTCAAACATTTCTTGAAGTATTACAAAATTCATCAAATCCAGGATTTGTAGAAATAGCAAGAAGACTCGGTAAAGATAAGCTTTATAAATATATAAAGGATTTTGGTATGGGGGAAAAAACTGGTGTTGATATTGTTGGTGAATCTAAAGGAATAGTGTTCTCATATGATAATTTTGGTATTTTAGAGCAAGCAACAAGCGCATTTGGACAAGGAATATCAACGACAGCGATTCAATTATGTAGCGCTTTTTCTTCCGTTATAAATGGAGGATATTTATATACACCACATATTGCTAAATCATTAATTTATGGTCCCACAAATGAAACGATTTATGAATATCCTATCACTATAAAAAGACAAGTAATTAGTAATTCAACTTCGCTTACAATGAGAAGAGCATTAGAATGTGTTGTTTCTAAAGGATCGGGAAGAAAAGCGTATTTAGATGGATATCGAGTTGGTGGTAAGACTGGGACTGCTCAAATTGCGGAAAATGGCGTATATCAAGATGGACGTTATGTTCTTTCTTTTATCGCTGGCGCTCCAATGGATAATCCTCAAATTGTGGTTTATTTTGCCATGCGAGAGCCTAAAAGCACCATTCAATATGGAGGAACGACAATTGGACCGATTATTCAAAGATTACTTTCAGAAGCATTACCAATATTAGGTGTTAAAAAAAGAGATGGTGGGGAAGAAAGAACTTATACTTGGATGGATGTAAAGACATATGCGGTTGAAAATTATATTGGTTTACATAAGTCAAAACTAAAATCAAAGTACTTTAAATTTAGTTATATGGGGGAAGGAGAATATGTTATTGATCAACTACCGAAAGTAGGCGAAAAAATTGAAGAAGGAAGTAATGTAATGATTATGTTAGGAGATAAAAAATGAAAACATATCGTGAGGTTATGAAGTATTTTGGAAAGAAAAATTGCAGTGAAATCCTATTAACAAATATTCAAGATGATTCAAGAAATGTTAATAGTAACTCTATTTTTATTGCTATTGAAAAAGGAAATAATTATATTAATGAAGCAAAAGCAAAGGGAGCAAAATTAATCATTAGTGATAAAGATTATCCTTATTTAAAAGAAAAGCTCATGTCCTTTTGTTTATGGTTTTACGATGACCCAAGTTATGACTTGATTTTAATAGGAATTACTGGCACAAATGGAAAAACAACAACCGCAAAATTTTTATCAACATTACTTCCAAAATCTCTTTTAATAAGTAATGTTGAAGCTAATAAAAATACTTATTATGTAGTTAATACAACTCCTTCAACAATAGAAATAGTTCATGCATTATTAAAAGCTAAAGAAAAGAAATATCATTATGTAATTATGGAAATATCAAGTATCGGAATCAAAGAAAACCGAATTAATGGTTTGTTATTTGATGTTATTGGATTAACGAATTTAACATCAGATCACTTGGATTATCATCATACAAAAGAGGAATATCAAAAAACAAAAATTGATTTTATAAATGGTCAATACTCACATTTATATATTGGTAAAGTCAATCAAGATATTATTAATATGATTACAAGACCTTATATGATAGTTGATAATAAAATAATACAGAATAAGAATAAATTGTCAGGTTTTAACCTAGATAATTTATCTTTAGCATATCAAATTGCATCATATTATATTAATAAATCATATTTAAACCGGCGTTTAAAAAAAGTTAAATTACCAATAGGAAGAAGTCATGTGTTAAGCAAAAAGCCAAGAGTGATTGTTGATTACGCGCATACAGAAACGGCTTTTTTAGCTGTTTTAAGTGAATATAAAAGTACCACAAAAGGATGTTTGTTAGTTCTTTTTGGTGCGGGAGGAAATCGTGATAAAACAAAACGTATCAAATATGCCGAATATGTACGAAGATATGCTGATATTGCTATTGTTAGTAACGATAACCCACGATATGAAAAACAAGAAGAAATAATTAATGATATTGTAAAATTTGATTCCTCCTTTTTTATGATTGAATTTGATAGAAAAGAAGCAATTCGTCGGATAATTAAATTAGCAAAAAATAGTGATACAGTATTAATATTAGGTCGAGGACATGAAAATATTCAGTATATTAAAGATTTGAAAATTCATTTAAGTGATATTGAAGAGGTTAGAAAATGTCTCAAGAAATAATGAATTTAATAGAATTGATTTCATCATTTATTTTTTCGTTTATGGTATGTTTTATTATTACAAAGTTTTTAATTAATAAAGAAATATCACATAAAGTTGGTCAAGTAATTAAAAATGATATTGTCGCAACTCATTTAAAAAAAGCTAAAACCCCAACACTAGGAGGAATTGGAATATTTCTTTCAACATGGATAAGTGTTTTTATTTTTGGATTTGATAAAATTAAAAATCATTATTTAATTGCGTTATTTTTTTTAACAATATCGTTTTTTATTATCGGACTGATTGATGATTTATTGAAAATAAAAAAGAATAATGGAAAAGGATTAAATGCATATTTAAGATTATTTTTAGAAACAATTACGGTGTTATTAATACTAAATTATTTAGGATATGAGCAGCATTCATTATGGAAGTTATCTTTATTAAATATTAAAGTTTTGCCGTTAGGATTTTTGTTTATTCCATTTGTAATATTTGTTATTGTTGGTGGCGCTAATTCAGTTAATATGACCGATGGATTAGATGGATTAGCAAGTGGACTTATGATGATTGGGATTGCGCCCTTTTTGATTCTTTCTTTATTAGAAAAAGAATATGGTATTGCTTTATTTATCATGTCTTTGATTGGCTCTTTATTCGCATTTTTATTGTTTAATTTTCATCCTGCAAAAATATTTATGGGTGATGTTGGTTCATTACCTTTAGGTGGGTCAATTGCCTTAGTTAGTTTTTTACTAAATAAAGAAGTACTTCTTTTAATTAGTGGAGGTATATTTGTTTTTGAATCGCTATCAGTAATTCTTCAAGTTATTTCTTTTAAAACAAGAAAAAAAAGAGTCTTTCTTATGGCACCATTTCATCATCATTTAGAACTTAAAGGCTTATCAGAATGGAAGATTGTTATGATGCTTTATATTGTAGGCTTTGTTTTGTCAATTATTTCATTAGTTATAGGAGTTAGATTATGAAAAAAGTTCTATTATTAGGATATGGAAGTTCTTTAAAAGCGTTACATGAATTAATTAAAGATGAATATGAAGTTTATATATATGATGAATATAGTAATAAAGATAATTATTTTAATTTGGCAAAAATTAAAGAAACATTGCCATTATTTGATATTGTAGTTAGAAGTCCTGGCATTCCAAGTATCAGCGAAATTTATCGTCTAATACGCGTATTAACCAAGGAATTAATTAGTGAAATTGAATTTTGTGTTCGTTTATTAAAAAATAAGAAAATAAAATATATATTGGTAACTGGAACAAATGGAAAAACCACAACATGCTCAATGATTTATGAAGTATTATCATCGTATAATGAAAATGTTTATCTAGCCGGAAACATTGGCGTTCCATTTTCTAAAATTGTTCCACATATAAAAGACAATTCGATAGTTATTTTAGAATTATCTTCGTATCAAATTGAAGACACATATTCTAGTTTTGGCGATTATCTTATTATAACTAATATTACTCCTAATCATTTAGATGGTGTCTTGAATTATGAATATTACATTAGCGCTAAAAAGCGTTTATTATTATTAAAAAAAAGTGAAGGTGTCTTAATTATCGATAGCACATTAGAAGAATATTTTAAGGAATTTAACCCTCTAATTGCGACAAAAGGTAATATAATTGAACATTATTATCAATTAAATATTCATTTTGTTTATTTGGTTTGTTATTTATTTCATATTTCAAAAAAGAAAGTTGATGATGTTATTAAAATAATGAGTTTTCCTAGATATAGAAATGAAGAGATAAAAACAAAGTTCCATTCAATTATTATTAATGATTCTAAATCAACGAGCGTTGCTGCTACAAATACATGTTTAATGCTTCATAAGGATAAAAAACGAATAATAATATTAGGAGGTATTGCAAAAAGTGATAATTTTTCTTCCTTACATATAAAAAAGAATGATCAAATTCTTATTTATGGAAGAGATAGATATATCATAAAAAAGCAGTTAAATATGGGGGAATGTTTTTCAACAATCGAAGAAATAATAATTAAAATAACACCATATCTTAATGATAATATATATATTTTATTTACACCAGGTTGTTCTTCTTATGACCAATTTAAGAATTATTTTGTTAGAGGAGAATACTTTACAAAATTAATAAGGAGTAAAGAAAATGAATAATGAGAAACGTCAGCGGTTTGAAATAACAATAATAACAGTGTTATTGGTATTATTTGGTATATATATGGTATATAGTGCTTCAAATGTTTGGGCAAAAGCAAAATTTGATGATCAATTTTATTATTTTAAACGCCAAACTCTTTTTGCAGGAATAGGCTTTATTGGCTTTATAATTGCTAGCCAAATAAAAACTGAGTTTTTAAAGAAATATGCCGCTCATATTATTTTAATTACATTATTATTGTTAGGGTTAGTTTTAATCCCCGGACTTGGAATAGTTAGAAATGGTTCTCGTTCATGGTTTGGAATTGGATCATTTGCTTTTCAACCATCTGAATTATTTAAAATTGCTTTAGTTATATATGTTAGCAAAATATTAAGTGAAAAATATGATCAAACTAAAAAAATAAAAGGTTTTTTGTCAATAATAGTGATTACTTTATTGGGATTTGTATTGATTATGTTTCAACCTGATTTTGGAACTGCGATGGTAATGCTAGCAAGCATAGTATTATTAATGTTTACTTCAAGATTGCCAATTAAATACTATATTCTTTTTGGTGGATTGGGCGTTACGATGATGGTTCTTTTAATCGTAATTGCTCCATATAGATTTGACCGTATTACCTCATTTATTGACCCATGGAATGATCCATTAGGCACTGGATTTCAAATTATACAAAGTATGTATGCGATTGGACCAGGAGCGCTTCTTGGAAATGGATTATTAAATAGTTATCAAAAAAGATTTTATCTTCCCGAACCTCAAACTGATTTTATATTTGCTATTGTTGTCGAAGAATTAGGTCTTTTAGGTGGCTTAGTTTTATTGTTAGCATTTGGTTATTTGTTTTATAAAGGATTTATTTTTGCAAGAACAAGGGATGATTCTTTTTCAGCATTTTTAATTACCGGTTTATTAGGCTTGATATTAATTCAAGTTATTATCAATTTAGGAGTGGTGGTATCTTTACTTCCAGTAACAGGAATAACTCTTCCTTTAATTAGTTATGGAGGATCTTCATTATCGGTTACTTTAGTTTCATTAGGGTTAATTGTAGGAAGAACAAATAAGGAGAGTGGATTAAATTGAAAATACTTTTTTTAGCAAGTGGAAGCGGGGGTCATATTTATCCTGCAGTTGCGTTAATGGAATGTTTATTAGTAAAACATCAAATTGGTTATGTGATATTAAAAAATAGTATGGAAGAAAAAATAATACTTGATGAAAAAATAAATAAAATTAATATTGATATCTCTTCGAAAGGTAACTATTATAGACAGAATCCTCATAAATGTTTTGATTTAATAAAGAAAATATTGTTTTTAGCAAAAAAAATGAAAGAATATGATTTAGTTTTTTCATTTGGAGGATTTGTTTCAGTTATTGCCTCTATAGGATGCTTTATTGCCAAAAAACCTTTATATATTCATGAACAAAATCGAATTATTGGTGATGGTAATAAACTTGCATTGTCTTTTGCTAAAAAACTTTTTACTGTTTATGAGGATATTGATATTAATAAAAAGTATATTTCACTTATTAAAACAGTTGGTAATCCACGAGGTGAAATTGCTTCACAATATAAAAACAATTATATAAGCAGAACTCCATTTAAAGTATTATTTCTAGCTGGTAGTTTAGGATCTTCGACATTATTAAAAAAGATGAAAAATGTAATTAATTCATTATTAAATGATGATATTGAGTTTACCATTATAACTGGAAATAATTTATATGATGAATTTAAAAGCTCATTTGATTATAAAAATGTTAATGTCATTGCATATGAAAGTGATATATTAGAGATTATGTCAAAATCTTCACTAGTTATTTTGCGTGGTGGCGCAACTTCAATAGAAGAAGTAATTTCTTTAAATGTTCCCTCAATAGTTATACCATCTCCTTATGTTAAGCATAATCATCAAGAATATAATGCCACTTATTACCATGAAAAAAATGCCTTAATAATGATTAAAGAAAGTGAGATAGAAGAAAAGCTAGCTAAAACTATTTTAGAAATTAAAAACAATCAAATTCTGTATTATACATTAATTGATAATATGGCAAGAATAAATAAAAATCAGGCAATTACATTAATAGAAAAAGAGATTGAAAATGAACAATAAAATAATGGTATATGATAATTATTCTTTATCGAAAAAATCACCTATTAATGTAGGAGGAATTATTAAAAAGTATTATGAAGTAAATAATTTAGATGCGTTATCACAATTGCTTAAAGATTCTATTATTAATGATGCTGAATTAGTTATCTTTGGTGGCGCAACTAATAAAGTTTTTTTAGATGAATATACTGATGAAATTGCTATTAAAATATGTGCATGTAAAATCCAAATTATTAATGATGTTTTATATGTTGAAAGTGGAGTTAAATTATCATATTTATCACGATATTTAACTTTAATGGGGTATTGTAAATGGAATAAACTTGCGGATATTCCTGGAGAAATAGGTGGTTCAATAGTTTCTAATGCTGGAGCAAATGGGTATACAATAAGTGATGATTTAATAGATGTTATTGGTGTTACTAAAAAAGGAGAAATAATTAAATATAAAAAAGAAGAACTTTTATTTTCCTATCGGAACTCTCAATTTAAAAAGGGCAATGATTTCATAATTTTTGCTGCAAGATTTTTATTGAAAAAAGGAGATATAGAATTATTAAAAAAAGAATTAGAATTTTATCATAAAAAAAGAATTTGTAGTCAACCAATACGAATCAAAACTTTAGGTTCAACATTTAAAAATCCTTCACATGCTTATGCTTATCAACTTATTGATGGTTGCAAATTACGCGGATATGAATATAAAAATATCAAAATAAATGAAAAACATTGTAATTTTCTTGAAATTAAAGGAAAAACAAGTCGAAAAGATATCCTTTATGTAATTGCCTTTATCAAAGATAAAGTCTATAATAAATATGCTATAAATTTAGAAGAAGAAATTGATATATAAAGGGAGGTAAGGTTGATGGAAATTGATAATAAAATTAGCTTAAGTCCTGAACGTATCGGCCTTTTTGAAAAAGAAATTAGTGTTAGAAAGAAAAATAAAAAAAATAACTTTTTATTTAGAACAATCTTTTTCTTAATCATTCTTATTTCCATCTGCTTAATCCCTTTTTTACCAACTTTTTCTTGTCAAAATTTAGTTTTACATGGCAATTTTTTACTATCCGATAGCGTAATATTGAGCTTTGCGGGATATAGTAAAAATACTCCTTTAATTTTTGTTGATGAAAAAAAGCTTGAAGATGAATTAAATAGTAAAGAATATATTTTAAGTGCTGAAGTTAATTGGAGCATTACTGGATTAAAAATTACTATTGATGAGCTTGCTTTGCTTTTATCCGATGATAATGGTGATATTTTATCTAATGGTGAATACTATAGTAATTATATAAAAGAGCATTCAGAATTAGCTAATTATAATTTTAGGAAAATTAAAAATATTGATCGAAATATTCCTAAATTAATTAGTGATTTTTCTTTTTTAAATAATGAGAATAACATAGAAAAAGCTCTTCAAAGAAAATTGAAAGTTTTAAATAATTTAAAAAAAGTTTCTCCAAATGTGTTAAATAATGTTGATTATTTTGAAGTTGTTTATAGTAACGATGATGCTTTGCTTTTTGCTTTTTATTTTAAAGGAAATAAAAATGATATAGTTGACTATTATCGCATATTAATGAAAGATGAAACATTTCAATTTTTCTTAGAAACGGAAAGAATTCAAAAAATAATTAATGAAATTGCAAATTTTAAAGGCAAAAAAATATATAAACATGATAAAATAAATGAGTTATCGTATTGTAATACGATATGTGGATATAACGGAACTGCGAATGTTTGTTCGTATAAATGAGGAGGAAACCTTATGAAAAGTAAAATTGTCGGAGTGTTTGAAGTAACTTCAACTGCTGTAAAATTTGTTTCAGGATATCTTCTTGATAATGAAGTGATTATTTTAAGTACTGCAAAAGTTGGTTTAGAAAGTGGAGCGATTATAGATGGCGAAATTAATGATTATATAAGCGTTGGTAATGCTATTTCACAAGCTTTAAAAGATGGAACCGCAAAATTATCTTCTCCAATTGCAGAATATGGAATGATTATACCTCCAATTGGATTTGAAGTATATGATCATTCTCAAGAAACATCTGTTGTTTCAAGTGAAGATACAATTGAAAAAATTGATGTTGATAATGTTTTAAATCAAGTATCCAAAGCAAAGACTACTGAAGGCTCGAAAATTATTGGAATACTTCCAGAGCTTTATGTTCTTGATAAGGGACAAAGTTTTCCTGAGCCACCGCTAGGACAACACTCTAATTCATTAATGGTTAAGGCTAAATTACATGTGTGTCCTGCTTATTATGTAGCATCATTTAAAAAGGTTTTTAAAAAGGCAAATATTAATTTTACTGACAAAAATATTTATGTAGCTCCTCATGCTGCTTTAGAAGTAGTTAAAGAGTATCAAAATATACCTAATGATTTCTTATTGATAGACTTAGGAGCTAGATTAACAAGTGTTTCACTAGTGGGACAATTAAAATTAATTGCATCAACATTTGTTTATCATGGTGGCGACCATATTACCGATAAGATTGCATCAAATTTTGGAATTGATTTTAATGTCGCTCAACAATTAAAAGAAATATTTGGCTTTGATGAACATAATGTAAGCTTTAAAGCGCCATTATTTTCAGTTACTAGCCAAGAAAAGAAAAAAGTTTATACGATTGATGATTTTAAAGAAGCAATTGGCAATAATGTTAATGAATATGTTAAAGAAATTTCAAATACTGTTAAAGAAATTGCTACAATGTATGATCCTAGTATTGTTAATTTACCAATAGTATTAGTAGGTGGAGGTACTAAATTTTATGGTTTAGCGGACACTATTAAAGGATATTTGAATTCAAATGATATAAGAGTATATATTCCTAGATCGATTGGAGCAAGAGACGCCCAATTCACCAATTGTGTTGGGGCTTTAAAAATTATTGGTAATGAAAATCCTCTTGAAGAAGAAGCTAAAATTTTACCTGAGGTTGAAAAAAGTAAAACTAGAAAAATTAAAATGCGAAAAGATGTTTTTAACGAAGAAATATAAGGAGAAAAGGTTATGTTTGGTAATGAATTAGATAATTTTGAACCAGTTGCAAGAATTATTGTAATTGGTGTTGGTGGTGCTGGTAATAATGCTGTAAATAGAATGATTGATGAAAACATTTCATCAGTTGAATTTTATGTTGCAAATACCGATAAGCAAGCTTTAAGTACTTCAAAGGCTCCAAATCGTTTGGTTTTAGGAAATGATTCTTATAAAGGATTAGGAGCTGGAGGTGATCCTTCTGTTGGTGAGTCTGCCGCTTTACAAAGTGAAGATGAAATTCGCAATATTGTTAAAGGTGCAGATATGGTATTTATTGCTGCTGGTATGGGTGGAGGAACTGGTACAGGTGCTTCTCCTGTAGTTGCTCGTATTGCAAAAGAAGAAGGAGCGTTAACGGTTGCAATCGTTACAAGACCATTTGGCTTTGAAGGTAAAAAACGAATTTCGCAATCGGTTGAAGGACTTATTAAATTAAAAGAAAATGTTGATGCTATTATTGTTGTTTCAAATGATAAACTTTTAATGATGAATGGACAAAATCCGATTTCTGAGGCATTTTCTGAATCTGATAAAGTTTTAGCACAATCAGTAAAAACAGTTACGGATTTAATTTTGATGCCTGCAGTTATTAACTTAGATTTTGCTGATGTTAGTAATACATTAAAAAATTCAGGAATTTCATTGATAGGTTTTGGAATGGGTAGTGGACCAAATAAAGCACAAGAAGCTGCGATGGCGGCAATATCATCACCACTTCTAGAAGTTTCAATTCAAGGTGCGAAAAGCGCAATTATATCTGTGACATGTGGAATGAATGTTTCACTATACGAAGCTCAAGATTGCGCAAACCAAATCATGGAAGCAGCTGGAGGAAATCTTGATATGAAATTTGGAGTTTCGATTAATCCTGAATTAGCGGATCAAATTTTAGTTAGCGTTATTGCAACCGATTTTTCTGAAGAATATGATTTTACCTCAGTTCCAACATTTAGACCAATTCAACCTCGAGTATATGAAGGAGTCAAAGTTGAAGAAGTTAATGAAAGTGAAGAAGATGATGACTCAATTCTTCCAAATTTCTTAAAAGGTAATGATTTTTAATTAAAAATAAGAGCTATTGAAAATAAAAAATTCAAGCTCTTTTTTTATTTTAATGTGTATTTTCGACTTTTTATTGGTTAATGATGTAATAAACTAATAATCGGTGATAAGGAATGAATGTTTATTTTGATTTAATGATTATTTCACACATTATTTTATCAATGATTAGTGGATACTTTTTAAATACGATATCGATTAATCGCTTAAAAGGGAGGGGGATATTTAAACTTACATTAGCAAATTCAATAATTATTTTATTAGTTTATTTTAAATGGTGGATATCTTTAGCAATTATTTTAGTTTTACATGTCATAGTTTTTTATTTATTTTTTAAAAATAAATTTATCGGAGCAATGATTGCCTATCTATCATGTTATTACGCAAATGCATTTTTCATGTCCTTATTTACCTCTAGCGTTAGCGTTATTAATTTTGTTTTTGTTATTCATGAACCAAAAGGAATACTAACATTAATATTAGCCCCAATTTTTCTTATAATACTATTTTTAGTTAGTCATGGCGTTGATAAGTTATATCATTTAGGAAATTATAAAATTGATATAATTTTATCAGTTGATAATAAAAAAGCAAAGTTCCGCAGCTATTTTGATACAGGTAATACATTAAAATACAAAGGAGTACCAGTTATTTTTTGTCTTAAAGATTCTTGGCCTTTTAATACATTTAATGTCGTAGGGAAAGTTTCGTTTAAAACAGTGGATAAAGGTACAGAAATGGCGTTAACTGAAGCATTAATTACTTTAAATGATAATGAAAAGACACTTGTTTATGTTGCTTTAGTGGACAATAAGAAAGGTTTTAATGGCTGTGAGTGTCTTTTAAATGCCTATTTATATTAAAATGATTAAAATATTAGAAAGAATAAAGAAATTATTATTTTCTAAGGGTTCTGTATATTATATAAGTGGAAATGAAGTGTTAAAGCCTCCATTAAGTAGAGAAGAAGAACAAATCGCGATTGATGAATATAGAAATGGCTCCATTGAAGCTAGAAATCGTTTAATTGAGCATAATTTAAGATTAGTAGTTTATGTTGCTAAAAGATATGACAATAATTTATTTAATTTAGAAGATTTAATCAGTATAGGAACACTTGGATTAATTAAGGCAATTAATACTTTTAAATGCGATAAAAATATAAAATTAGCAACTTATGCATCACGATGTATCGAAAATGAAATCTTAATGTTTTTAAGAAAAAAAGCCCGATATAAAAATGAGATTAGTTTAGATGAACCCCTAAATTTTGACTATGACGGTAACGAATTATTATTGGGTGATGTATTAAGCTTAGAACAAGAAGAAGTCATTTCTGATATGAATGATACTGATGATAAAGAAGCTCTTTTAGAAGCGGTAGAAAAGCTTAAGCCACGAGAAAAAGAAATTTTAAATATGCGTTTTGGTTTAAATGGTCAAGAAGAGTTAACACAAAAAGAAGTTGCAGAACTTTTAGGAATATCACAATCATATATTTCACGTTTGGAAAAGAAAATAATTAAAAAATTAAAAGTCGGTTTATTAAAATAATATTTAGCCAATACTAAAAGCAAAAGGAGATATTTGCTTTGGCTAAACATAAAGTTGTTATAACGGGAGTGGACACGGCAAATTTAAATGTTTTAAGCTCAAAAGAAACTATCGATTATATTGCAAAATATAAATCTGGTGATGAAGAAGCAAAAAATAAAGCGATATTAGGTAATTTAAAATTAGTTTTAAGTATCGTTAATCAATTTGCAAAAAGAAGTGATAATCTTGATGATTTATTTCAAGTTGGTGTTGTTGGATTAATCAAAGCAATAGACAATTTTTCATTAGATCATGATGTAAAATTTTCTACCTATGCAGTTCCAATGATACTAGGTGAAATAAAACGTTACTTACGAGATTCATCATTTCTACATGTTTCACGGCAAATTAAAGATCGTGCCTATAAGGCGTTGAAAGCAAAAGAAGAATGGATTGCTATCCATCAAAAAGAACCTACATATGAAGAGTTAGCAACTATTCTAGGAGTTGATTATTTTGATATTGTTGAATGCTTTGACGCACTTATGGGAGTTAGTTATTTGAGTGAACCGCTTTATAATGACTTTGAAGAATCAGTTGAATTAATTGATGTAATTCCTGAAACTAAGGATAATGTTAAAAAATTTTTAAATTCATTATCCTTAGAAGAAGGATTTAAACATTTAGATGAAATGGAAAAAATAATACTTACGAAACGGTATTATGAAGGGCAAACTCAATTAGAAATTGCTTCTGAATTTGCCATATCTCAAGCACAAGTTTCAAGATTGGAAAAAAGTGCATTAAAAAGATTAAAGACATATTTTTAGTATGAAATCGTTCAAAGAAAATTTAAAAAATTGGTTTATTCCCACGAGTACTGATACAAATGATGAATCTCATGCTTCTATTTCCACAAAAGAAACAAAAAAGAAGAGTGGAAATGCTCCACGAGTTTTTATGGTAATGAATTATAACGAAGCCCAAGAAATTGCTAATCATCTATTAGCAAAACAAGATGTTATTGTTAATGTATCAAATTTAATTACTAAAGATAAGTATCGAGTAATTGATTTTTTAAGTGGTGTTGTTTACGCACTTGAAGGTAAAAGATTAAAACTTGAGCCAAATATTTATTTATTTTCATTAAATTAAGTCTTCTTTATACAAAGAAGATTGAAAATATTTTTGTTTCGTGTCATAATACTTTCGAAAAACGAAGAAAAAGACACGATGCTATATAAACTTGTCTTAGCGAGATGATATTTGGTGGAAGATCATTGACATAGAATATGGTGTTATCACTTTTGAGTTGGTTTGGGGAAATTAGTAACTAAACCCGTTATAGTACGTTACACTAAGCAAGAGGGCTGGATTTTTATCTAGAACTAAGGTGGTACCGCGTTAATAGCGTCCTTAGATAGGACGTTTTTTTATTAAAAAAAGGAGACGAAAATATGGAATTAAAGAAAACTTTAAAAATGCCACATACTGAATTTGAAATGAGAGGTAATCTTCCTACTAAAGAACCAAAATGGGTTGAGAAATGGGAAAGAGATGGTCTTTATTACAAAATGATTGAAAAAAATAAAGGAAATGAAGAATATATGCTTCACGATGGTCCACCATACGCAAATGGAAATATGCACTGTGGACATATGCTTAACCATTTACTAAAAGATTTTATTATTCGTTATAAATCGATGAGTGGTTTTTATACTCCATTTATTCCTGGATGGGACACACATGGATTACCAATTGAGAATGTTATTACTAAAAAGGGAATTAATCGGAAAACTACACCTCTTGTTGAGTTTAGAAAGCATTGTGAACAATTTGCACATCAACAAGTTCTTTTACAAATGGGACAAGTTAAAAGAATTGGTGTTTTAGGTGATTTTGAAAATCGTTATATGACATTACAAAAAGATTTTGAAAGTGAACAAATACGTGTGTTTAGCGAAATGGCTTTAAAAGGCTTAATATTTAAAGGGCTAAAACCTGTTTATTGGTCTCCAAGCAGTGAATCTGCATTAGCGGAGGCGGAAATTGAATATGCAGATGTTAAATCGCACGCTATTTATGTCGCATTTAAGGTCGTTGATGGAAAAGGAATTCTAGATAATGATACATCTTTAGTTATTTGGACAACAACTCCATGGACAATTCCGGCAAATTTAGCTATTTGTGTTAATCCTGATTATGAATATGGAATTTATCAAACGGAAAAAGGTAAGTTTGTTTTACTAAAAGAATTAAAAGATAACATTGTTAATGAAGTTGGTTTTGAACAATGTGATTTAGTAAATACAGTTCAAGGACGCGATCTAGAATTTATTTTAACTAAACATCCTTTATATGATAGAACATCGGTAGTTATTTTAGGTGACCATGTAACTATGGATGCCGGTACAGGATGTGTTCATACCGCTCCTGGACATGGTGAAGATGACTTTAAAGTCGGTGTTAAATATGGATTAAAACCATTATGTCCAGTTGATTCAAAGGGATATATGAGCGAAGAAGCTGGTGAAGATCTTAAGGGATTATTCTATGAAAATGCCAATGCTGTTGTTCTTGATAAATTAGCTTCATGTGGTGCGCTTTTAAAAGCAACACAAATAGTCCACTCATATCCTCACGATTGGAGAACAAATAAACCGCTTATCTTTAGAGCAACCCCTCAATGGTTCTGTTCAATTGATCCTATTAGAGAACAATTATTAGAAGAAATTGATAAAGTTACTTGGAAACCAAGTTGGGGCAAGCTTAGAATTCATAATATGATCAAAGATCGTGGAGACTGGTGTATTTCTCGTCAAAGAGCGTGGGGTGTACCAATTCCAATTATTTATTGTGAAGATGGAACACCAATTATTGAACGCGAAGTATTTGAAAATATTATTAAATTAGTTAAAGAACATGGAAGTAATATTTGGTTTGAAAAAGAAGCTAAAGATTTATTGCCAGATAATTATCAAAATGAACATTCACCAAATGGAATTTATACTAAAGAAACAGATATTATGGATGTATGGTTTGATTCAGGTTCTTCTTCAATTGCGGTTTGTAAGGCGCGCGGATATAAACACCCAGTTGATTTATATTTAGAAGGTAGTGACCAATATCGTGGTTGGTTTAATTCAAGTCTTATTATATCAACTGCAGTCGAAGGACATGCTCCATATAAAAATGTCGTAAGCCATGGATTTATTCAAGATTCTGCAGGGGAAAAAATGTCTAAATCAAAAGGTAATGGCGTTGACCCGATGAAAATGTCACAAGTTTATGGCGCGGATATTTTAAGATTATGGACCGCAAGTGTTGATTATCAAAGCGATGTAAAATTTGGTGAAGATATGGTTAAAAAAGTATCTGAATCATATCGTAAGATTCGTAATACATTTAAATTTATGTTAGGTAATATTGAAGATTATAAAAAAGAAGATGCTCCAATAGAATTTGAATGGGTTGATAAAGCCATTTTAGCCCGTTTAGAACAAATTAAAAATGGGGTTATTAAAGCGATGGATACATTTGATTTTGCAAGTGCGACAAGCTTATTGACAACCTTCATGAGTGCGGATTTATCATCATTCTATTTAGATTTAAGTAAAGATATTTTATATTGTGATAAACATGATTCATTACGCCGCAAACAAATTCAAACAGTTATTGATAAGTGTTTATATACTTTAATGCTTTTATGGACACCTATTTTATCCTTTACAATGGAGGAAGTATATAGTTTCTATCCATTTAAGAGTGAAGAATATGCTCAACTTGCTTCTTATCCAAAAGCAACAAATGAGTATCCAAAAGAACTATTAGAAGAATATCAATCATTCTTACTTTTAAGAGGTGATATTCTTAAAGGACTTGAAACAAGTAGAGCTAATGGATTAATTGGGTCAGCACAAGAAGCTCATGTTGTTATCTCTTTAAAAGATGAAAAACTTAAATCTTTATTAACTAAAATTTCTAAAGAAGAACTTGCAAGATTATTTGTTGTTAGTGAAATAAGTGTTATTGATAATAACGATGGAGAAGACTTAGAAGTTTGTAATGTTAAAATTACTAAACATCAAGGTCACCGTTGTGATCGTTGTTGGAATTACGTTGATGAAATTCATGAATTTGAAGAACATCATGTTTGTAATCGATGCTTAGAAGCAGTTGGTGATTATCATGAAGAAAATTAAAGAAAAATTAATTTGGTTTGGTAAATCATTATTGTGGCTTATTCCTGTTTTGATACTAATTGATTTCGGTACCAAAATGTGGGCATATTATGGCTTACAAAAAGTTAATAATGAAACCATTGAAATTATAAAATATTTCTTTTCTTTTAAACTTCAATTTAATAAGGGTGCTGCGTGGTCTTGGTTAGAAGGACAAACATATTTTCTTGCTGGAATCTCGGTTGGATTTCTAATTGTATTTAGTTTCTATTTTGCCAAAAAATATAAAAATTTGAGCAAAATTTATCGAATTATATATATGCTTATCATTGCCGGATGCGCTGGAAATATGATTGATAGGGTATGTCAACACATTCCTGGTACACCATACTATGATAATGGAGTTATTGATTTTATTTCCTTTAAATTAATAGGAAAGAATGGTTATGATTTTCCAGTTTTCAATTTTGCGGATATGTGCCTTGTTATTGGGGTCTTAATGTTGTTAGGAGTGATACTTATGGAACAAGTTGAATTATATAAAGCTCAAAAAGAGATAACTTCAATCAAAGAAAGATTATATGATGAAATTAATAATGCTGATAGTTCCTCTTCTTATAAAGACGAAATTAAATCCTTAATTACTAAGATTGAGATTATTGACATAAAAGAAAAAGACATTATGTTTTTAAAAGAATTAATAAATGAATGTTATGAAAAATATCCATTTTTAAAGGAGAAACAAAAAAATGTCTTCTAAGTTCATTGTAACTGAACAATATGTTGATTATCGTCTTGATAAACTTTTATCTTTAATAAGCGAATTCTCAAGAACTCATATTGAAAGTATGATAAAAGAAGAAAAAGTACTTGTTAATGATAAAATTGCCAAAGGATCTTATCGAGTTAGGTTAAATGATTTAATTGAATATGAAGATTTAGAAACTACTAAATCTTCTATCGAAGGAGAAAATATACCTCTTGATATTGTATATGAAGATGATGATTTACTAGTTATTAATAAACCAAGAGGATTAGTTGTTCATCCTGGTAATGGTCACCATAATGGAACATTAGTAAACGCTATTTTAGGATATTGTCATAATTTAAGTGGGATAAATGGAGTTGAAAGACCAGGAATAGTTCATCGTATCGATAAAGATACATCTGGACTAATCGTTGTTTGTAAAAATGATTTTACCCATGTAGAAATTGCTAAACAGCTTGCTTCTCATTCTATGCATCGAGAATACATCGCTCTTGTAAAGGGTGTAATTAAAGAAGATGATGGTAAAATCATTGCCCCAATTGGCCGTGACCGTTATGATCGACTTAAAATGGCGGTTGACACTAAAAATGGTAAAGAAGCAATTACATATTTCCATGTTGAAAGAAGATATAATCAATATACTTTAGTAACTTGTAAACTTGAAACTGGAAGAACTCATCAAATAAGAGTTCACATGAATTATATAGGTTATCCTTTAGAAGGAGATCCTCTATATGGAAAGAAAAAAAGCCTTCTTTTTAATGAAGGCCAATTGCTACATGCATATCAAATAACTTTTATTCATCCTCGTTTAAATAAAGAAATGACATTTAAAGTTGATTTGCCTAATGATTTTAAAAATGTATTGAAGCGTTTAGAAAACTAAATATCTAGTTTTGGATTTAGCTTATCAAGGACTTCTAGATAATTCTTGAAGTTCTTTTTTATTATTTTATTTAATTCATTTAAATCATATTTATTAACAAATGAAATCGCCATATCAGTTGCTTTTTTTGAAGCACCAAAAGGAATAACAAGACCATATTTTTTATTGTATTCTTCATTAATTTTTAAGAAAGTATAACGGGCAATGCAAGACGCTAAAGCGACAGAAGGATAATAAGACTCTGCTTTTGTAAGAAAATTAATGCTTGTTTCAACATTAGGAGAATCGACTAAATATTTAAAATAGTTTTCTTTAGAGCAAAATTGGTCGATATATATTGGTGCGTTTAGTTGGTATTTTTTCTTTAAAGTTAACAAAGCATGATTATGAAGCCAGGCTTTGATTTTATTCATGTTAAAACCTTTTTCAATCATTTCGTTATATTTATCGGGGTAACAAATTAAAAGACTATATTTAAAATCATTTAATAGAGCAGGTCCAATTTCTAATATTTTTTTATCTCTGATTTTTTTAGAATCATCAATTCCAAGATTGATTAAATTTTGATAGCATTGTTCATCAACATAAGCGGCAACAACAATTAAAGGTCCAAAAAAATCACCTGTTCCAACTTCATCGCTTCCAATATGAGGAGATGATGTAACAAAACATGTTTTTATTTTTTCTTTTACTTCATTCTTTGTTGCGGTTTCATCATAAATTAAGGCGGTTTCTAATGCCTTTTTGCCTTTAAAAGTAACTGTTATTAATTCTTTTTTAGAACTATAAGCAATAATTGAAAGTTCATCAGTTTGAATCGAAAAAAGAACATATTCACCAGAATTACTAACTTGATATAAAGAAAAATCTTCTTGTATTTTTAAAGCAATATCTTTTGATACTTTAATCGTTACATAGTCACTCATTTAAATCACCTTTTCAAATTATAGCACATCTTTTTAAAGAAAAATTGATATTTCATGTTGCACTTACAAAAGATACTTACTAACTAACTAATTTAATTAATATATATTTAAGTTATTTGTGATAAAATAACTTCGGTGATGAAAATGAAATCGATGAAAGAAACAATATCTTTTGATTTAATTCAAAATAAATTAAAAACTTATATTAAAAGTGAATATGCTGAAAGAAGAATTAATGAATTACAACCATTGTATGATTATTTTTATTTGGAAAGAGAATTAAGATTTTTAAAAGAAATGATTTCCTTTATTGCTTCTTACGGTTCATTACCAATCGTAAATTCAATTTTATTAGATAAATATATAGAATATGCTTATAAAGGCGGCATTTTATCGCCTCAAGAACTTTCATATATTGTTAATGATATAAATAATACTGAACAAGTTCTTGATTTTATAAGCAAGAGTGAAGGTGATTATCCATTATTAAAAGAATATGTTCGTGATTTTGCTAGTTTAAAACACTTATTAACATCAATTAATAATGTTGTTTCTCCATCACTTACAATATTTGATAATGCTTCACGAGAACTACAATCGATTAGATTAAGAATTATCAGAACTGAATCATCTATTAAAACGACAATCAATACGCTTGCAACAAAATATAAAGACTTATTAACTGAAGGTGGAGTAACTTTAAGAAATGGACATTATGTTTTACCTGTAAAAAATAGTGAAAAGAATAAAGTTTTAGGTATTGTTCACGATGTTTCAAGCTCAGGAATGACAATTTTTATTGAACCATCTTCACTTGTAGAGTTAAATAATTCATTATTGTTACTTCATCAAGAAGAGGAAGATGAAATAAAGCGGATCTTACAAAATTTAACTAAATTAGTGTTGCTCAATCAAAAAGATTTATTAAATAACAATACAATGCTTGGAGAATTAGATTTTGCATCTGCAAAAGCAAGTTATGCTTTAGAAACAAATAGTTATGTAGCTTCAATTTCTAAAACGCCAATGATTATATTAAAAGGAGCTCGACATCCTCATATTGATTCAAAAAAAGTTGTGAAAAACGATTTTTATTTAGATGAAAATAATCGTATTTTAGTTTTAAGTGGACCAAATGCTGGAGGAAAAACAGTGGCAATGAAATGCGTTGGTTTACTATCTTATATGCATCAATGTGGACTAGCTTTACCTACTGATGAAGAGGGAAGTCTTCCAATTTTTGATTGTTTTTTATGCGATATTGGTGACCAACAATCTTTAAATGATAATTTATCAACTTTTTCAGGACATATGGAATCTCTTAAAAATATATTAACTACTTTAACAAAACATTCGTTAGTATTAATAGATGAAATTGGTACAGGTACCGATCCTTTAGAAGGAGAAGCACTTGCGGTTTCTCTTATTAAAGCCATTAAAGATAAAGGTGCTTTAGGAGTTATTTCTTCCCATTTTAGTGGCGTTAAAGAATATGCTTTTAATAATGAAGGTGTATTAATTGGCTCAATGATTTTTGATGAAGAAAATCTTCTTCCTACTTATCGTTTAAAAGTTGGCATTCCTGGTAAGTCTTATGCTTTGGATGTCGCTAAAAGACATGGATTACCGGATTATGTGATTGACTTTGCTAATGAATACTTAAAAAGTAATCATAATAGAGGTAATGAAGATAAAATTTCTTATTTAGAAAAAATGATTATTGAATATGAAAAGAAAATTGAAGAGATTAAACAAAAAGAAATAAAAATTAGTGATGCTGAAAAGGAAATTAGTGACTTTTATGCATCGATGGATGATATAAAAAAGAAAATGATTTCGGATTTTGAAAAAGAAAAACACCTATTACTAGAAGAAGTACATGTGCAAATTGAAGAAATACTTTTACAATTAAAAAATGGCACTTTAAAATATCATGAAGCCTTAGAATTAAAAAAGAAAGTAGATTCATTAGAAGAAATTAATGAAGATTTTGAAGAAGAAAATGATACTTCAATAAATATTGGTGATTATGTTTTGGTTGTAGATAGCAATGTTCAAGGAAGAGTAACTATTATTAATAAGAATAATATTACCTTTATTAGTGAAGAAGGTTTTTCTTTTAATGTAAAGAGGAATAAAGTAATAAAAATTAAACCACCAAAGAAGAAAGTTAAAAAAGCAACCGGTGATCCAATGATTATGACTTCGCTTAGCAGCGAGCATAATGTCATTGGAATGCATGTGGAAGATGCTTTAGATAGCGTTATAAAATACTTAGATTCTGCGCGGGTAAGAAGATTTAAATCTGTTCGTATTATTCATGGTGTCGGAACAGGAGCGTTAAGAAAAGCTATTCATAACTATTTAGATAAACAGTCATTTGTGGACTCATATCGTTTAGGCAATAGTAATGAAGGTGGATTAGGGGCGACGGTGGTGAATTTAAAATGAATCAACGATTAAAAGAAGAAATTGATTTATTAACAACTTCACCAGGCGTTTATCTAATGTATAACGCCTTAAATAAAGTAATCTATGTTGGAAAAGCTAAAAATCTAAAAAAAAGGGTATCTCAATATTTTCTTCGTCCTCAGGTAGGTAAAGTTAAAAGAATGGTCTCAGAAGTAGTACGTTTTGAAACTATTCAAACTGAAACCGAAAAAGAAGCCTTATTATTAGAAATTAATTTAATACGTGTACACTATCCTCCGTTTAATATTTTACTAAAAGATGGTAAGAGTTATCCTTATATTGCTATCTATAAAAAAAATGATCCTTATTTAAGAATTATGTATAAAGATAATGATCCAACTTATCGATATTATGGTCCTTATCCATCATCTTCTTCATGTTATGAAATAATTAACTTACTAAATAAATTATTTCCATTAAGAAAATGTAAAACCATTCCACTAACTCCTTGCTTATATTATCATTTAGGACAATGTTTAGCGCCTTGTATTAATAAAATATCAAATGATGACTATCAAAAAATGGTAGATGATATTGCCTTATTTTTAGATGGAAAAGATTTAAAAAAGCGCAAAGAAATCGAAAAATTAATGTATCAAGAATCGGAAAAACTTAATTTTGAAAAAGCGGGGGAATATAAAAAAATATTAGATTCAATAGACCATATCATCTCTCATCAAAATATCGATCAAAAAGATAAAATTGACCGTGATGTTTTTGCTCTTTCAACTAGAGATGGATATCTTTCTTTAGCTATTCTTTTATATCGAAAAGGAAAGTTACTTGGAAAAGATCTTTTTGTTGTTGAAGAATTCGATGATGTTAAAGAACAAGTAACAAATATGATTGGTCAATATTATTTATCACACCCTTTACCAAAGGAAATAATTGTATCGATTAAAGAAATTGCCTCGATTCTTTCTTTAGCGCTTTCAACTAATGTTGTTTGTCCTTTAAAGGGAAGTAAACTTGAATTAGTAAACATGGCTTTAAAGAACGCTAAAACGGGATTAGATGAACATTTTTTAACGGCAAGATTAGAAGATGATCAAGTTACATTGTTAGAAGAACTAGGTAAGATATTAAACATACCTACACCATATCGCATTGAATTATTTGATAATTCTCATATTCAAGGATCTTCTCCAGTTGGCGCGATGGTTTGCTTTATAAATGGGCAAAAAGCTAAAAAAATGTATCGAAAGTATCATATTGAACATGAAGAAAAACGCGATGATTTTGCCTCCATGAAAGAAGTAATTAAAAGAAGATATTCACGACTAAAAGAAGAAAAAAGTACTTATCCTGACTTAATTATAGTCGATGGAGGTTTAGGACAAATTCATGCTTGTCAAGAGGCTTTAAATAGCATAAATGTAGATATACCTTTTGTAGGATTATATAAAAACGATAAACACCAAACCGAAGGATTGATGTCGAAAGATGGAGAAGTATTTATCATAGAACAGGGTTCACCATTGTTTTTCATGTTGATGAGAATGCAAGATGAAGTACATCGATACGCAATTACATTTCATAAACAAATTCGTTCTAAGAGTATGCTTGCTTCAATATTAGATGATATTCCAGGATTAGGACAAAAAAGGAAACAACTTTTATTTGAGAGATTTGATACAATTTCCGCTTTAAAATCAGCATCTTTAGAAGAACTATCGCAAATAATACCAACCGATGTAGCGACCTTATTATATGAGAAGATAAATAAAAAGCCTTAATAAATAAGGCTAAAGAGAAATTTCGTTCATTCGAATTAATTCAATAACTGCGTGGGCTCTTCCGTGAACACCTAATTTTTGGATGACATTAGAAATATGATTTCTAACGGTTTTTTTCGATATATAGAGGATATCTGCAATTTCAGAAGTGGATTTGTTTTGTACTAGTAACTCGAAGACTTCACGTTCTCTTTTAGTTAAGATTGATGGCATAAAAATCTCCTATGTTTATTTTATAGTATTCATATTTTTCAAAATGTTTCATTTAGTTTAATAGGTGATTATATGAAAATACTGCTTTTTGATAGTGGCATTGGTCTTATTCCATCATTAAATTATTTATTAAAAAGAAATTTGAAGAATGATTACTATATAGAAATGGAAGAAAAGTTTTTTCCTTTTGGTAATAAAAATGAAATTGAGTTAGCAAATTATATAAAAAATAAAATTATTGAATGGGAAAAAGAGAAATTTGACCAAATTTATATTGTTTGTAATACGATGAGCGTTATTATAAAGCAATATATAAGTTCTTTATCTACTAAAATTCACTTAATAATTGACCTTAATATAGAGCTCGTAGAAAAGTATAACGCTTCGATATTTGGAACTAAAATTACATGTGAATATTTTAATAAATTAGGAATTAATTCAGTTGATGGAAGCCATTTAGTGGAAAATATTGAAAATAGAAATATATCTTTATTAATTAGAGAAATTAAAAAATTAAAGTTTAAAACTAAATATGTAGTTATTGGATGTACTCATTTTACACATATAATTTTTTTATTAAAAAGGTATCATCCTAGTACTTTTTTTATTGATGGTTATCCTTTACAATTTTTATCATTAAATAATGATAATAAATTATCAATTACATTAAATGATAAAGCAAAAAAAATAATAAATAATAATCTTTTTAGTCATAACCTATTTACCTAATATATATATTTTAAATGTGAGGTGAATATTAATGGATATGATTAAAAAATGGATTAAGGATAAGTTTAGAAAAAAACAAAAAAATAGCGATAGTGTAGCAATTGATGAAATTGAAAATATTGATGTTAGCAAAGTTGAATTTAAAAGAAAAAAACATTTTTTTCCATCTTTAGTTATTGCTAGTAATACAAAAGTTAAAAATGTACTAACTTTTATTATCCCGGTTGCACTTATTGCAACAGGCGTTACTCTAGGAGTAACATTAAATTCCAAAAACGATGATGAAATAAAAAAAGAAGTAATTTTAGAAACTAATAAAATTTATCATCGAGTATATTTATTATCAAGCGATGATTATGTAGTTCCTCTTTCATTTAAAATGAATCAAAGATTAACCATTCAAGAAGAAATTATCGAGGTATTTTCTCTTTTAAAAACTAACACAAAAGCGGGTAATGATTACTTAAGAGGCTATATTCCGGTTGATACAAAGTTATTAAACATAGAACTTAATGAAGAAATTCTAACATTAAATATGTCTAATGAATTTAATAATTATACAGAAAAAAATGAAGTTAAAATGCTTGAATCATTAGTCCATACTTTTTTAGATTTTGATGGTGTTAGTCAATTAAAATTACAAGTTGATGGCAAATCACTTTCGACCTTTCCAAATAATAATCTTGTTTTTCCTACAATTTTAAATAATGATATTGGCTTAAATAGATTAAACTACACAGAAGATGTTTCTTCTAAAACTAGAACAGTCGTTTTTTATAATCATACCTATGATAGTAAACAATATATGATACCTGTTTCATTATATAGTGAAGAAAGCGAACAAGTTAGCGCCTTTATTAGCAATACAAAGTATGCACCTTCTATTTCAACAGGATTAAAAAAGATATCAACTTATAATTCTCTTGATTATGAAATTGCACCACTAATAAATGAAGAAGGCATCTTCGTCAGCGTTAATGATAGCTGTTTAATGGAAGAAGGAATTGTTAGCTCGGATATTTATGAATTAATCTTGCTTAGCTTTTCTTTTATGGATATTGATCAAAATGTATCTTTGACAATTGAAGGCGAGAGTTATCAAGTAAATGGTTATTATTATAATGATGATGTTGAAGTATCATCGATTACCTATAATCAAGTTGCAATATAATTTATAGACAACTGAAGTGAAAAAGTTTTAAAAAAACCTTGAAAAGTGTAACGTTTTTCAGTATGATATACCTGACATTTCGCAGTTATAAAGGTAAATATTGAAAAAAGTCCGCATTCTATCGGG
>CAZZGL010000010.1:0-29024 GCA_964654155.1 uncultured Staphylococcaceae bacterium
TTTTTTTCATTATTTCTATGTTCTATTTTTGGATTATTCCTCCAAAGATAAGATACAATATTTTTCAAACTTTTAAAAGCAAATTGAACAATATTAAGGGCAATAACATAAAAACGAATTATTTAATTGAGCTATTTAATTAAGCTTTAGATATTATCAATAATTTCATAAAACTCTTTTTCATTATTAATAGATGTTGAAAGTTTAATTCTTAAATTTTTGGTGTTAGGATATCCCTTAAGATAAAATGGAGCAATACCACGCATTTCTTTTATTGCAATAAATTCTCCTTTAAGAGATTTAAGCGACTGATAATGTTTCTTTAAATATTCAATATTTTGTTTTAAAGAAATAGATGGTAACTTTTCTCCAGTTCTAAAATAATGATCAATTTGAGTTATTAAATATGGATTTCCTAAAGCTCCTCTTGCTACCATAATTGCATCTGCATTTGTCATTTTTTTAACTCGAATTGCATCTTCAAGAGTATAAATATCTCCAGATACCACTAACGGAATCGACATTTTTTCTTTTAATCCTATAAGCATTTCATGATGAGCTTTACCTGTATATAAGTCTTCTCTTGTTCTAGCATGAATAGCTATCATTGCTACTCCTGCCTTTTGAAGTAAGTCCACAACTTCATAAAAATTAATAGAATTATTATCCCAACCCAATCTTATTTTTGCAGTTACAGGCGTTTTTGAAACTTTAACAAGCGCTTTCATCATATCAAATAATTCATCTTTTCTTTTCAACCACGCAGAACCTGCTCCAGTTTTAGTTACTTTAGGAACTGGGCATCCTAAATTAACATCAATAAAATCATATTTATATTGGCTTTCTTCTACAATTTTTAACGCTTCTAATAATGTTTCTTTACTTGCGCCAAAAAGTTGAATTCCAACCGGTCCTTCATTTTCATCTGTTTCTAAATATTTATATGTTTCTTTGTTTTGATAAACTAATCCGCAATCAGAGACCATTTCTGTATAAGAAACAGCTACACCAAATGGTTTATTAAAAGTTCTAAAAGCAATATTTGTATATCCCGCCATCGGTCCTAATACTACTTGTCCATCTATCTTAACATTTCCAATATTCCACATAATATCACGAAAAAAGGAAAGGTTTATTCCTTTCCTTCATCTCCCTTTGTTTCTTCTTCAACTACTTTTTCCTCATGAGTTACTTCTTCAGTTGTAACTGTTTCATGTTTTGGAAGTTCTCGATGTTCTAACAAATAGGCAATTTCTTCAGCATTAATAGTTTCTTGTTTTAATAAAGTTTCCGCAATTAAGATAACATCCTCACGATACTCTTTTAAAATTTCTAAAGCCTTTTGATGAGAGTCATCAATAATCGCCCGAACTTCTTTATCTATTTCATATGCAATTTGAGTTGAAAAATTCTTTTGTGAAGAAGTATAATCTCTTCCTAAAAAGACAGATCCGGAATCTCTTTCATATTGAATTGGTCCTAAAGAAGACATTCCATATTCAGTAACCATTAATCGTGCAATACGAGTTGCTACTTGAATATCATTATGTGCTCCTGTAGAAATATCATCAAAGAATAATTCTTCAGAAGATCTTCCGCCTAAATAACCAACAATTTTTGCTATGAGTTCTTTCTTTGTCATCAAGAATTTATCTTCTTCTGGTCCCATTAAAACATGACCGCCAGTTCTTCCACGAGGAACGATTGTAATTTTTTGAACTTTATCAGAATGTTCCATTCTTAAACCAATAACTGCATGTCCAGCTTCATGATACGCCACTTGACGACGTTCATGTTCTGTCATCGCTTTGGAAGTTTTTGCTGGCCCTCCAATACGACGATCAATTGCTTCATCAATTTCGGCAATTGTAATAAGAGGTTTATTTTCACGAACCGCTAAAATTGCCGCTTCATTTAAAACATTTTCTAAATCTGCTCCAGAGAAACCAGTAGTTCTTCTTGCAACATTATCAAAATCAACTGATGGATCAATATGCTTATTTCTTGCATGAACTCTTAATATTGCCGCTCTACCTTTTCTATCTGGTAAATCAACGGTAATTTGTCTATCAAAACGACCTGCTCTTAATAAGGCTGGATCAAGAACATCATCACGGTTTGTTGCCGCCATAACAATAATTCCAGCATTATCAGAGAAGCCATCCATTTCTACTAATAATTGGTTAAGGGTTTGTTCACGTTCATCGTTCCCACCACCCATACCAGCGCCTCTTTGACGACCGACAGCGTCAATTTCATCAATAAAAATCAAACAAGGTGCAGTTTGTTTTGCTTTTTTAAACATATCTCTAACACGACCTGCTCCAACACCAACAAACATTTCAACAAAATCAGAACCAGAGATAGAATAAAATGGAACTCCAGCTTCACCTGCAACAGCTTTAGCAAGCAAAGTTTTACCAGTTCCTGGTGGCCCCACTAATAAGACACCTTTTGGTAATTTAGCGCCAAATTGAGCATATTTTTTTGGATTCTTTAAATAATCAACCATTTCAACAAGCTCAGCTTTTTCTTCATCTGCACCAGCGACATCACTAAATCTAACCTTTGATGCATCTTCTCTTCTTGCACGGGATCTATTAAACTCCATTGCTTTATTGTTGGAACTATTAATAGAATTAGAAAATCTTGAAAAAACAAAGACAACAACAAGAATGCCTCCGCCTAACATTAATATAGTTGGAAGCCATTGTTCAAACCAGTTAGTTTGATAAGCATCCACTATTGTTAATTTTCCTTCGTAATAAGATTTTCCTTCAGAGTTTACTCTTGAATCTAATATTTCCGTAATAGTCATACTAACAGTTTTGACATCGCTAATATTTCCTTCTCCATCATAAACATTATATGTTAATTCATGTTCTTGAGTATCAAAATATGAGGAAGGAACTTGACAAGAGAAATTAACTTTTGAACTTGTATTCTTTTCTTCGTTTTTAACAACATAAGTACCGGTAATAGATGTCACCTTTTCCTTTGGTGTAACCTTTACTTCAACAACTTCTTCTTCATATAAAATTTCCGCCACTCTACTAAGCATTGGATATTCAGTTTTAGTACTTCTAGAATTCGAAGTTATAACAATAAAAAACACCATAAGTGCGGATAAAATCAAATATGGCCACATAAAACTTAAAACACTTTTTTTCTTTGATTGATTCATTCTATTACCCCCTTCACAGCATTGAGAAATATATTACAATATTATTGTTAAATTTTCATTAACCATCTAAGCATTTTTACGTTTAATAGTATGACACTCAGTATAAAGTATTATACAATACTTTAAAAAATATTTAAATTCCTAATTTACTTTTCACAACAAAATTATTTTTTCCATCATCCTCAAATGTATTACGATAACGTGGAATATATACTATTTTACCTTTAGAATTAACGATAATAGGCCATTTTTTGCGAAGTTCTGTAGGCATTTTCCAATCTAAAAACAACCTTTTAACACTCTTTCTAGCTTCTCCAACTTCAAAGTAATCTCCAGCTTTATAATTTCGTATTATAAGCGGATAATCGTAATCAAAAACATTTCTATTAGATGTATCTCCTTTAAAATTTAAATAAAAGTATGGCGTATCTAATTCACACGGTTTTTCTAATAAATATTCATACGACTCATCCTCGCCAGCACGACAAATATAAAAAATATCGTAAGCTTTCACTAATTGATAAGGAGAAATTAAAACCATTTTCCAATTTGGCTTCTTTGATAAGGCAGCTTGAATCATCATTGTCGCTTTATATTTACTAAGTGCATATTCGCTAACATATAGATTAATAAAATAATGGAGGCAAAGAATTTGTTCTTCTTCATTTAAAAGCAAAAACTTTGAAATGCAAATAGTATTACCATCAAACACTTTTAAAATATTTTCGAATTGCTTTTCTCTTTTTTCATTAAGGCTATCCTTTTCTTTTACTAAATAATCAATTTTTTCCTTTGTTGCCTTTTCAATAAAACTATGCCTTATTCTATTTCTTTCATAATCATCATGATTATTAGAATCATCTATCGCAAAAGGTATATTATTCGCAATACAATACTCTTTTAACTCTTTTTTTCGATAGCTAAGCAATGGTCTAATAACCTTCATATCATATATAGTTCTACATGGCATAATTCCATAATATCTTAATATTTTTTTCTTTTGCATTAAAAAAGTTTCTAAATCGTCATCTTTGTGATGCGCTACTAATAAAGCATATGCGTTATATTTATCATATATTTCTTTAAAAAATCGATATCGTAGATCTCTGGCCCATGCTTGAAAATTAACATGTTTAGGAGCGGTCTCCGCATGTAAAATATGAAGTTTAATTTTATTTTCTTTGCAAAATTTAATCATTCCTTCTTCTTCTTGCTCTGCTTCTGGTCGTTTACGATAATTAACAAAACAAACAACAACTTTAATCTTTTCTTTAATTAGCATGCTTAAAAGAGCCATTGAATCAGGTCCAAATGACACCGCAGCTATATATGTTTTACTTTTATCTAAACTTTCCATTTTCAACCACCGCATATATTTTATCACAAAATTTTACAAACAATCATGCTCGCATCATCTAAATGTTTCATATTCAATAGCGCCAGATTAAATAAATTACGGAAAAATTCGTTTTCATCACTAATTCCTTTATAAAAATCTTTATCTAAATCTTTAATAAATTCACTTATTCCATCACTAACCATTAATAAAATATCTCCAATTTGAAGCTGAAAAGTAATCTTTTTATAATCAACATTATCTAAAACTCCTAAAGGTAACCCACCTGCATTAATAACTATTATTTTATCATCCCTAATAACATATGATTCAACAGAACCCGCTTTAACACTTACTAACTCTAAAGTTTGTAAATCAATTTCTATAAAATCAAATGTCGAATAATTATCATATGTCGATCCAACTCTAAACATGTTGTTTATCTGTTGCAAATTACGATTAATATTATTTTCTTGTTTATGCAATGCTAAAAATGTACTAGCAACACTTTTACTTGAAAAATGCGCTTTTTCATCATGACCCATTCCATCGCATAATAAAAAGACTTTTTTATTATAAATTTCATCACTAATAATATAATCCCCATTTTTAAAAGATGCCGCTTTCGTATATGTTAAATGTTTAATACTTTTTTTAGAAATTAATTCATATTCTATTACAAACTCATGATTTAAATAAGAGATATATTCATCCAAAATATCGAACCATTTATTTGTGTATAAATACAAAATTTTTTTAATCAAATCCTTTTTTTCTTCATCAATAATATTTGCAAAACTTACAATTATTTTATTGTTCAAAAATTTAACATCTTTAATCATTATTTTTTCACTAAGAAAATGTTCTTTTATTTTCGTTTTTAAATTCTTTTCTTCTAATAGTTCTTCTTTAACAACTTTTAATAGAGTTCTAATATTATCCAATACTTGTAACAGCATTTCTTTTCTTTTAAGTGTTTCTTGATAATAACTTTCATCACTAATAAAGATTTGATAACCTTGTTGTAACTCTAATGTTAATTTATAAGGTTTAATACACTCTTTATTAATTGTCTTTCTCATATCGCTCTTTATTTTTGCTAACACAAAATCTTTTAAATATTTGGTTAATTTACAATATTCTAAATGTTCGCAATTAGAGCATACTCGTTGATAAACTCTAGAAATAGCTTTTTGCTTTGGGGTTAAAGGATTAGATTCAAATTCAAAATTAATCGCAGTTAGATAATTTTGTATTTGATTAATTACTTCTAAAGTTTTCTCTTTTTCTGTCTTTTTTATTTTATTTTTATTACTTTTTAAAGGGAAAAACACAAATATAACTCCAGCGATTAAACTTTGGTAAAAAAGTCCATTTGAATAAAACAATGGATCTAAAACACAAGATATTAGAACTGTAAATATAAAATATATTATGTTACTAACTTTTTTATTTTCTATTAAAGGCAGTAAACATGGAAGCAAAATCATTAAACAGTTATTTATAGAATATTGATATAAAAAGAAAAGCATCATAAAAATCAAACTTAATAATAACAAAGATATTATTGTATCTTTTTTCTTTATTTCTCTTAACAAAGCCACTCTAATCAAAATTAACCCAAATATCGGAAATGACATACTAGCAATAGATATTACTAAAAAAGTTACTACATAGGTTAATTTAGATATATCATAGGTATCATCTTCGATTGATTTATTAATTTCTAAACCATGATGAACTAAAAATAATGTTAATGCTGTACTTACAAAACAATAAAATATTGATGTTGCTGAAGAAGAATTAATAAGCATCGTTCCACTGATCAGCAAACATATAATTAATAACGGATAATAATCTTTATATTTACTAGTTAACGATAATCGAGCAAAAGAAAAAGATAAAAAAAACTGAACTAATCCTATTAACATTAATTCCATAGAATAAGAAATATTAACCATTGAGGCTGTCAAAACCAATGTAAAAAAGGTTAAAAAATAAGTTATGCCTGATTTTCTATATGTCACAAACAAAACAGCCAAGATTAATGGATTAAACAAAAATGCTTCTTCTAACAATACAAAGCACATCGCTAATACAGGGAAAATATAATTTTCTATTTTTTTCCATTCAACTTTCATTTTCTTTTGTTTTAATACTTCTTTTGTCATCTCCATAAAACCACTCCCACTAGAGAATAACAAAAAAAAGAAGCATTTTATGTCGCTTCTTGTAATTTAAAGATTAGTATTTGGAAAACTGACAAAATCCGTCCAAGTTTCATCACCATTTTTGAATATTATATCTTCATCTTTTTCAACACATGGATAATAATCTTCTTCCTCTTCACTATAATCCATTTTTATTTTTTCCATTAAACTATTTAATTCTTTATTTTCACGATAATTATTTATTAACGCTAGTGAAGTAAATGAAATTAAAACTAAAGAGAGAATAAATGTTAATCCAAAAAGATAACTAAGTGCCCGATGTTTGTTTTTGATCATCTTTCTTCCTCCTTAATTTCTTTTTAATTATAGCACGAGAAGAAGAAATTTTTGCACTAAATGGAAATAAAATCTTTTGATTTATTTTATCCGCTTTTAATTCTATATATCGATTAATGAAATAAGCATAAAAAGAATAATAAATCATTATGCCTATAAAAGCAGCAAGCAAATAATGTATATTTAAAATTCCATGACAAACATAAACTAAAAATCTAAAATATCCATAAAAAATAAATATAAAAAACATCGTTTCAAAAAATAATCGAATTAATGTTGAATGTTTTTTATAAAATATTCGATTAAACACACTAAACAAAAAACAAGCCAAGACTGTAATAAAAATTGTTCCTATAAATACTTGAAATTGCTGTTTAAGAGACATTATTTAAACAATTTCTTTAAAAAGCTTTCTTTTGGCTCAGTTTTATTTTTACCTATATAACCAACACTTTCAATTGTTCCATTAATAGTCAATGTTCCTTTTTCCATATCCATAAATCCTAAGCTTAAATTATTACCTTTTATATGGACATATCCTAGTTCCGTATTAATTAAAAATTCTTCATGATTAAAACTATCTAATTTTAGTACTCCATTTAATCCGACGCTTTCTCTATTTTGAATTAAAATATCAAATGAATTCTTTTCATTTTCCATAAAAAAACCTCCTACTTAAGGTTATGATTAAGCAAGAGGATTTATAACATTAATCGACAACACTTCATAAAGCTCAGAAGCATTTTCTTTTCTAGAAGTTATCGGCAAAGATAATACTTTTACTGTAATTTCTTTTTTTCCTAAACATAATTTAATAATATCGCCAACATGAATTTCTTTTGAAGGTTTAGCAACAACATCATTAACATAGACAACTTCTCGATCTATTACTTCTTTAGCAATTGTTCTGCGTTTAATTAATCTTGAAATTTTTAAATACTTATCTAATCTCATTATGTTCCTCCTTTTTCATTTTATCATACTTTCAAAATCATTGTTATTAAGTTTCTAAAAGCGTGCGCAATACGCATATCTTCATCACTTATTTTATTATCAAAAATAACTAAACCTCCAAGTATTTCACTATTAAAAACTAGCGGAATTATTATAAAAGAAAGCTTCTTCCCATATTTCAAAAACGAAGTATATTCTAAAGAAAGAATTTTCATATTAAACAGTTTTTGATACACTTCTAAATTTATTTCTTCACCTTCTGCTATTTCTTCTACAACAGATAAGCTTCTGGTTAAAACTTTTCCATCACTAATAACTACTATTGGCTTTTTTATTTCTTTTTCTAAAGTTAATACAATATTAGAAATGACATCATAATTACCGTGAAATGCGTTATATTTTTGAATTTCAATTTTACCTTCATCATTAACGCCTATTTGAAGTCGATCTCCTTCATTTATTCTTAATCTATTTCTTATACCTTTAGGAATAACTATTCTTCCTAACTCATCTATTCTTCTAACTGCGCCGATAGAATTCATAATTCAACACCTCTAAATTTAGTATGAGCATAACTTAAATAATTATTGTAAAGATTTATTTAATTTGTTAATTCTAACTAATATATCAATATATGTCTCTATCCAATTTCCTTTTTTTAAGAAATTAATTAAGATTTTTTTATTTACATAATTCACTTTTAAATATGATAAATACGGAGTAAGTGATTGAAATAATTTCACACCAATTCCGTTTATAGAACTAAAATCTTTATTTAAATATAAATTAAGAGAATCATTCTTTTCTATCATGTCTTCAAAAACATCATCATTTAATAAGATTTCTATTTTCTTTTTTTGTAATAAATTGTTAACTTCCATAGGAATTCGACCATAAATATCTTGGATTTCTTCCGCTATTTCATCTAATTCATCACATGACTTGGCGTTATCAATTTTTTGATATAATTCTATCTTATCACCATCAGAAGCATAAATTGATGGAATGTATGCATCAACCGATATATTTATTTTCGCTCCTTCTTTAACTGAATTTTCGTTAACACCATTTTGTCTTTCTTCAATTGCTTCATGAAGGAGTTTCATATACATATCAATTCCTACTGTATCAATAAATCCGGCTTGTTCAGAACCTAAAATGTCTCCCGCGCCTCGAATCATTAAATCCCGTTGTGCTATACGATGTCCACTTCCTAATTCAGTAAAATCTTGAATTGCCTTTAATCTCTTTTTAGCGGTTTCGTTCATTTCTTTATCTGGCTTATAAAGTAAATATGCATAAGCAATCCTTCCTCCTCGACCAACACGACCCTTAATTTGATAAAGTTGTGATAATCCAAAATGATCGGCATTTTCTACAATAATCATATTAACATTTTCTATATCAATTCCAGTTTCAATAATTGATGTACATACTAATACATTTATTTCTCCACTATAGAATTTAAGCATAACATCTTCAATATCATCATGTTCCATTTTTCCATGAGCAATACCAATTTTAGCATCAGGGACCATTTGCTGTATTCTTCTTGCTTTTCCATATATTGTAGAAACACGATTATGAAGATAAAATACTTGTCCTTGTCTAGCTAATTCTCTTTCAATTAATTCTTGAATCATGTCATCATTATACGGAACAACATATGTTTGAATTGGTAATCTATTCATTGGGGCGGTATTTAATTGTGAATATTGTCTCATACCCACAAGTGACATTTGTAACGTTCTTGGAATAGGGGTGGCTGTTAAAGTTAAAACATCAATATTTTGCTTCATTTCTTTAATTCTTTCTTTTTGTTCCACACCAAATCTTTGTTCTTCATCGATAATCAATAATCCCAAATCATTAAACATTATTTCTTTTGATAACATACGATGAGTACCAATTACCAAATTAATCTCTCCACTTTTAATTTTTTCAATATATGATTTTTGAATACTTTGTGGAATTAAACGAGAAAGAATAGCAATCTTAACACCAAAGAATGAGAATCTTTCAACTGCTCTTTCATAATGTTGACGCGCCAATAAAGTAGTCGGACACAATAATCCAACTTGTTTACCACTTAACATCGCCTTAAATGCCGCTCTAAAAGCGACCTCAGTTTTGCCAAAGCCAACATCTCCACATAAAAGGCGATCCATCGGCGTTGGTTTTTCCATATCTTGTTTTATTTCACGTAACGCCGTCTCTTGATCTTTTGTTAATTCAAAAGGAAACTGACTTTCAAAAGATAATTGAAATTCATCATCTTCTTTAAAAGCAAATCCAGGAACTAATTCTCTTTCTGCATAAAGTTTAATAAGGCGATCAGCCATATCATTAACTTTATCTTTAATTTTCCGTTTTGTTTTTTCCCATTCTGTTGAACCTAGTTTATTAATTTTTGGTGTTGCTCCATCTTTACCAACAAACTTTCGTACTAATTTAAACTGTTCTAAAGGCACATATAGGATATCATTTCCAGCATAAGCAATTTGCAAATAATCTCGATGTAATCCATTAACTTCTAAAGTTTTAATCCCCACAAATCGTCCAATACCATTTTGTTCATGAACAATATAATCTCCTGGTTCCAAATCTTCATAAGACTTTAAAATAACTGCCTCTTTATATCGATTTAAAAAACGCGATTGATGAATTCGATATCCAAATAATTCATTACTAGAAATTATTACTAGTTTTTCTTCTACTAGCTCAAATCCTAATTGAAAAGGTTGAATCATAATAGATAATTTAGATTTTGGACTTTGATTAGGCCATATGATATCGTATTCAATGTTTTTATCATTTAACATATCAGAAATAGCCTTTTTTTGTTGTTCGCTTGATAACGATATAACAATTTTATTATCAGTTTCTAAGTAAAATTGAATGAGTTGTAATGCATCTTTAAACGAATTTGAAGAAGAAAGCAATGGTCTAACAGCAAAAGAAACATCTGAATCCTTTTCCAATAAAGGATTCATTAAAATTGTTTTTTTGACGCGCATTAAAACTCTATCCATATTTTGATACAAACTTAATCCTGTTAATATATTTCCTTGTTGATGACCTTCTAAAAAGAAATCAGTTTCTTCTTGTATCATTTGACTTGCAGTATTTAATATTCTTTTTTTATCAACTAGAATGACTGTTGAATGATTTGCGTAATCTAGTATGCTACTATAATCTTCTTTTAATATCGCATAATAAGCATATAAAGACGCTGATATCTTGTTCATTAAGAACATGTTTAAATCATTATTAACCTTATCCGTTAAATGTTCCTTATTAGACATAATTAATAAATCATTTTCTAATTTAGTTTTAATAATTTTTTCAATGTTTTCAAATTCGTTTTTTGTAAAAAGCATATCACTCGCAGGTAATATGGTAATTTCAGACAATACTTCTAAAGACCTTTGTGTAGCAATATCAAAATATCTAATACTTTCTATTTCATCATCAAAAAATTCAATTCTGACTGGTCTATCTTCATTAACGCTATAAACATCTAAAATATCACCACGAATCGCAAATTGTAAACTTTGATCTATTTTATTAACTTTTTCATATCCAATAGCAACTAATTTTTCCTTTACTTCTTTAAAAGAAAAAACTTCACCAACTTTAAAAGTTATAGTTTTTTCTTTAAACAAGTCTTCTTTTGGCAAATACCTCACCACTCCTGCGACATGAGTAACCAAAACTTTGGCTTCTTTTTTACATAATTCATGCATAACATAAAGACGTTGAGCAAGCATTTCTTTAGATGCAGAAACAGCATCTAATCTTAAAACTTCATCAACAGGAAAAAATAAACAATTTTCTTCTCCTATAAAAGATGAAAGAAAATCATATATTTTTTGAGCATGATATAAATTATTAGCTACGATAGTATAAGCTTCTTGCTTTTCTTTATATGCCGCCGCTACCAAAAGAGAAACTCCAAAACTATCTTCCACCGCAAAAGAACCTGATTTTGCAATCAAGGCAGCTTTAGCTTTGTTTGTTTTTAGCTTCTCAAATAAAAAATCCACAATCTCACTTCCTAATTAAAATGTTCCATCGCATATGAAAAATTATGCTCAATAATCGCTTTTAAGGCTTTTACTGCTTGATCAATTGCCTGATCAATTAGCTTTTTATCTTCCATACTTGGTTTTCCTAAAACAAAGTCAATGGGATTATAATTTGGTTCTCCTATTCCAATTCTAATTCGCTTAATATCATTAGTTTTAAAATGGTCAATGATATTTTGTATTCCTTTATGACCTCCACTAGAACCTTTTACTCTTAAACGAATTTTACCAGGAGGTAAAGCCATTTCATCATAAACAACTACAATATCTTCTACACCAATTTTAAAATAATCAGCAATTTCTCGTACTGATTGTCCTGATAAATTCATATATGTTAATGGTTTAAGAAGAATAATGTCTTCTCCGTTAATCTTGACTTTAGTATAAATTCCATGAAATCCTTCTTTATCAATGCTTACTTGTTCAAATGATGCAAAAGCATCTATGACCATAAAACCCATATTATGTCTTGTTAAGCTATATTCTTTACCCGGATTTCCTAAACCAACAAATAATTTCATGACTATATCCCCTATTGCGTGCATATTATAACATAGAGAGAAAATAAAAATAAGGAGGAACGCATGAAAAATAAAACTGTAATCTATTATTCATTAATCCTCCTTGCTTTATCTTTAGTTTCACAAATGTTTACAAGTTATAACTACTCATATTATGTTGATGAAATGGCATTAATTTCTTTAGGACAAGCCAGTTTTGCTAAAGTTATCTTTCTATTATTTGACGGAATAAACGATCTTCTTTTTGGATATTTATCAGATAAATTTTCTTTTAAAAACGGTAAAAGAAAGCCGTGGTTAGTATTCGGTCTTCCTCTTTTTAGTATAACTTTTCTTTTCACTTTTTATATTAGTAATGATACATCATTAAATAATATACAAGTATTTTTATATTATTTATTTATCACTATCATGTTTGATAATTGCTCTTCATTAATGTATGTAAATTATAATGCAATGTTTGTCACTTTGTTTGAAGATAATAAAAGCAGAACTGAAGCTTCTTCTTTAAAACACATTTTTGAATTAATTGGAACAGGATTAGCTTTAATTACCGCGCCTATTATAAAAGAACATGTAGGATATTTAGGAACTTGTGTTATTTATATATCTTTAGCTATTATCTTAATTATGATTTCTCTTATGAATATAAAAGAAACAAAGTATATCTATATTAACAAAAGCATTGAACAAAAATTTACTTTTAAAGATACTTGGGAACATGTCATCAAAAATAAAGCTTTTCTGTGGTATTTAATTTCCACAGCAACATTTTTAACAGTCCTAGGAACATTAGTAACAATTCTCCCTTTCTTAGTTAAATATACTTTACATCTTAATAGCGTTGAACAAATTATTATCATTTTTGTAACTTTTATTATGATTATGATTTCGTTTAAATATTGGTCAAAATTAATTAATAAAAAAGGACATCGTTTTGCTTATAAAATGTCCTTCATTTTCTTGCCTTTTGTAATATTTATATTAGCAAGCTCTTTTAATTTTATTTCTACTTTAATAAATGTAATTGTTTCTGTACCTTTTATCGGCGGCTTATTAATTACTCCAGATTTGATCATGGCGGAAATTATTGATAAAGACTATAACGAGCATCATATTCATCGAGAGGCAGCATTAATGTCAATATCCAGTTTTGTTAGACGTGTGGCTTTTGTAATTGCCGCTTTAATGCTAGTGCTTATTTCTTCATTTTCTTCCTATCAAGATGGTACAAATCCTGGGGATAATCCAGAATTAACTTTTAGAATAATTAGTATGCTTTTCTTACCGATTATTGGAGGCTTAGGAACCCTTTCATCTACTATTTATCTTCATTATAGCGGGGCATATAACTAACACATAATGGTCCTTGTGCCTTCGCATCAATTCTTACATGATTATGATAGCACATTCCTAATTCTTGAAATTTGCATCGCGAATTTTCACATTGAATAGGATGACTATCTAAATTTGAGGCATATCCCATATCACGCGCAAATTCATATTCAAATTTTGAATCATCTTTAGTTTCTATTTCTTTTTGCCTATAAGATTTACAATAAGCATCAAGTCCTATTCTAATCGAATCTAAAACACAATGATCGCAATAATTCGAATGACAACCTTCTTCATAACATTTTAAATGTGGCATAAAAATATCTCCTTTCATCATTCTTATTATTGGAAGAATATTTATTTTTATTAGCAGATTTAATAAACCTAGAAAATTTTTTTGATTATTTCTTTTGATATATATTATAATTTCTTTGGAGAGTGATTTAAATGCAATGGGAAATTGATTTTTTAAAATGGATAGATAATACCTTTCATGGGTCTGATTTTATTAATCAACTCATTAAGTATTTTTCTGTATTAAATGATGTTGGACTATTATGGATAATTATTGGAATAATTTTAGTTATCACCAAAAAATATCGTAAAATTGGTATTTTATTTCTAATTTCTATATTAGTAGGTTGGATAATCAATGATTTACTTCTTAAAAATATTATTGGTCGTCCTCGGCCATTTGAAAAAAACGAACAACTAAGCGATTTTGTATATTCGATGTTTATTAGAAATGATAGTTTAGGATTTTTAAATAACATTACAGGTGGAAAAGTGCCTTCATTAGGAAAATCAATGCCTTCAGGTCATTCTTATATTTCATTTAACGCCGCAGTTTTCTTATTTATGACTAATAAAAAGAAATTTGGTATTCCTGCACTAATCGTGGCAACATTAACGGCATTATCTCGTCTATATTTATGCGTTCATTATCCTAGCGATGTTCTTGTTGGCTCATTATTAGGCGCTACAACAGGATTCTTAATGTACCACTCCTTTCATAAATATTGTTCACTTGAAAAAGATGAAGCAAAATGCGCTTAGATAGATACTTATGTCATTCTGGTCTTGGAACTAGAAAAGATGTTAAAAATCTATTAAAAAACAAGCTTATTAAAGTGAACAATGAAATAGTAACTTCTCCTTCTATCATTATTAATGAAGAAAGAGATATAATTACATATAACGATGAAAAGCTTGAATATCGAGAATTTCATTATTATATTTTATATAAACCAAAAGGATATATAACCGCAACAGAAGACTTAAATTTACCTACAGTTATGGATTTAATTCATGAACCTTATAGTAACTTATCACCGGTAGGAAGATTAGATAAAGACACTACAGGATTACTTTTAATTACCAACAACGGAAAACTTAATCATTTTTTATTGTCGCCAAAAACTCATGTTGATAAAGAATATCAAGTAACTTTAGATAAAGATATAGATTCCTCTTTAATTAGCATTTTTAAAGAAGGTGTTGTATTAGAAGACGGATATAAATGTCTTTCTTCAGAACTAACTATTCTAAGTAAAAATAGCGCTTCTGTAATATTACACGAAGGAAAATATCACCAAATTAAAAGAATGTTTCAAGTAAATGGATATAAGGTCATTAACCTTCATCGTAATCGTATGGATTTTTTAACACTTGATGGTTTAAAAGAAGGGGAATATCGTTCGTTAAATGATGAAGAAATAATTAGATTATTAGAACATATTAAATCGTAAACAAATAATTCATTTTTTTATCAAGATCATATTTTTTATATTGGTGAAATATAAAACAACTATATATTTTTATATTATATTTTTCCTATATCAACACAAAAAAATTATTTTTAAAAGATACATTAAAATAGAAGAAAAAAAGTATCGTTAATATTATTAAAATAATATTGACTTTTTCTAACCTCCGATATAATATTGTGTCATTGACAAAAGTGTCAATTAAAAAGGAGGTAGAAAGATGCCTAGAACAAAAGATCAATTTCAAGAAATCAAAGATAATCGTAGAGCTGAGATTTTAAAAGCATCTCTTCCTTTATTTGCGCTTCAAGGATATGACGCTGTTAAGATTGATGATATTACCAATGCTTGCGGCTGTTCACATGGTCTTTTCTATCACTATTTTAGTTCAAAAGAAGATTTATTTAAAACAATGATGGATGAATCAAAAGCGGTTGGAAAACGCTGTTATCCAGAAAATTGGCTTCTTGACAAAGGTCCTGAAAAAGCCGTTATCCATTTCGTAGATAATGTCCTTTATCTATTGAAAAATGATATGGAAAACTGCTGTTATATGTATTTGTATTTAACAATGCATTACCAAAAAACTTTGCCACCACCCAAAACTAGAGATAAAAAGCATAGATATTTCCCAGAATTACTGCTTGAAATTATAAAACAGGGGCAAATTGAACATACTTTTAATGAAGAAAATCCTCATGAATTAATTCATGTTTTCTTATCATTACTAAGAGGATTGTTCTATGAAAGATTACAAAGTGGAAAAAAATTATTCCACTGTCCAAACAAAAACTTACTATTAAGAGTTTTATTAAAAGATGAAACTATTAGAAATTTAAATAAGGAGGTACTCTAATGTCTAAAAAAGTTAAAAACCCTAAAGATGCTCTTTGGCCAAAGGTTAAATTAATTTTAAAAAGTGTCAGAGAGTACAAAAAATATGCAATTGCAACGCCTATATGTATGATTGGTGAAGTTGCAATGGAATGTTCTTTACCATTTATTATGTCGGTTTTATTAGGAGAAATCGAAAAGGTTGATACCTTAACTGGTATTACTCCATTGATTCCATATATTCTTTTATTGATTGGTATGGCTGTTGTTTCTCTTATATGTGGTATTTTAGGTGGTGTTTTTGCCGCAAAAGCATCAACCGGATTAGCTAAAAATTTAAGAGGCGATTTATATCGTAAATTACAATCATTTTCATTTGAAAACATTGATAAATTTTCAAACGCTTCTCTTATTACAAGAATGACCACCGATGTTACTGATGCTCAACAAGCTTTTCAAATGTGCATTAGAATTGTCGTTAGAGCGCCTTTGATGCTTATATTCTCCACAATTATGGCTTTCATATCAGGAGGAAAAATGGCATTTATTTTCATCGCCTTAATTCCAATTGTCTTAATTGGCTTATTATTTATCATGTGGAAAGCTCTACCAGTATTTAGAAGAGTTTTTAAACGTTATGATAAAGTAAATGAATCAATTCAAGAAAATATTGCTGGTATCCGTGTAGTTAAATCCTATGTTCGTGAAGATTTCGAACAACAAAAATTCAATGCCGCTAGCGACGATATGACAAAAGACTTTATTAAAGCCGAAAGAATTGTCGCTTTTAACAACCCACTAATGAACTTCTCAATTCACATTTCAAATATGCTAGTATGTGGATTAGGTGCAAGTTTAATTATGAAAACTTCTAAACTAATGACCGATGCAAACGGAAATATTATTAAAGATGAGAATGGTCTTGCTAAAATCGAATGGGGAGAATTATCAGTCTTTGAAATGTCTTCATTATTAACATATGGAGTGCAAATTTTAATGTCATTAATGATGGTTTCTATGATTTTAGTCATGTTGCTCATGTCATTAGAATCAATTAGACGTATTGCAGAAGTCTTAGAAGAAGAACCTACTATTGTTAATCCTGCAAATCCTACTTATGAAGTTGAAGATGGCTCTGTCGAATTTAAAAATGTATCATTTAAATATTCATCCACCGCTTCTAAAAATACACTAGAAGCCATTAATTTACATATCGAAAGCGGTCAATTTATTGGTATTATCGGTTCAACTGGAGCCGGAAAAACATCACTTATTAATTTGATTTCTCGTCTTTATGATGCAAGTGAAGGAGAAGTCTTTGTAGGTGGTAAAAATGTCCGTGAATATGATTTAGACACATTAAGAAATCAAGTTGCTGTCGTCTTACAAAAGAATGTTTTGTTTTCTGGCACCATTGCAGAAAATCTTCGTTGGGGTGATAAAGAAGCAAGTGATGAAGAACTTGAAAAAGCTGCTCAAATTGCTAAAGCTGATGACTTCATTAATTCGTTCCCTCAAGGATACAATACTTTTCTTGAAAGAGGAGGAACCAATGTTTCTGGAGGTCAAAAGCAAAGATTGTGTATTGCTCGAGCAATATTAAAGAAGCCTAAAATATTAATTCTTGATGACTCAACCTCTGCAGTTGATACTAAAACCGATAAAATGATTCAGATTGGTCTTAAAAAGGAAATTCCAAATACAACAAAAATTATTATTGCTCAAAGAATTTCCTCTATTGAAGATGCTGATCAAATAATAGTTTTAAATAATGGTAAAATCGATCAAATAGGAACTCATGAAGAATTATTAGCTACAAATGCAATTTACCAAGAAGTCTATTACACCCAAACAAAGAAAGGGGGTAATTAATATGCCTAAAATGAATATGAAAGGTAAACCTGCAAAAGCAAATAAAGGCACCTTGCCAAGATTATTAAAGCTTTTATTCAAAAAATATAAATGGCAACTTATTATTACAATGATTTGTATTGTTATTATGGCAGCAGGTAACTTAACCTCATCTATTGTAACAAGAAAAATAACCAACATTATTGTCGATGCAATTAGAAATGGTACTGATCCATGGCCTGATTTAACTAAGACTTTAACCATAATGGGTGTTATGTATATTTTTGGTTTAGTTGGAGCCTTTACATGGAATTATGTTATGGCTATTACAACCCAAAAATTCTTAAATGATTTAAGAAAAATGATTTTTGACCACATGGAAACATTACCAATTAAATATTTTGATACCCACGCTCATGGCGATATCATGTCAATATTTACCAACGACACTGATACAATTAGACAATTGGTAAGTCAATCACTTCCAACTATATTCCAAGCTGCGTTTACAGTCTTTGCCCTTCTAGCGGTTATGTTATATTATTCAGTTTGGTTAACATTAATTGTCATTATTGGTTCCGTATTTATGTTCCTTAATACTAAACATACTGGTGGCAAATCATCTAAATACTTTGTAAAGCAACAAAAAGCTTTAGGAAAAGTTGAAGGTTCTATTGAAGAATCCATAGACGGATTAAAAGTAATTAAAGTATTTACTCATGAAGAAGACTCTATTGCTGAATTTGATGAATTAAATAATCATTTATGTGATGTTGCTACAATCGGTAATACAAACGCAAATATCCTTGGTCCAATCATGGGAAATATCGGAAACTTCCTTTATGTTCTTGTTGCGGTTGTTGGCGCTATATTGCTTATTTATAGTAAACAAATCCCAAATTTGACTATACTAGGATTTAAAGAATTAACTTATGGTGATGTTACCTCATTCTTAATGATGGCAAGAACATTCACGAACAACATTAACAATTTTGCTCAACAAATAACTTTTGTCATATTAGGTTTAGCCGGTGCTTCTCGTATATTTGAATTACTTGATGAAGAAAGCGAACAAGATGAAGGATATGTTACTTTAGTTCATGTTAAGTATGATGAAAATGGAAACATGATTGAAACAAATGAAAGAACAAAATACTTTGCTTGGAAACATCCTCATAATGATGGAACTGTAACCTATACAGAATTAAAAGGTGATATCGTATTAACCGAAGTTGATTTTGGATACAATGAAGAAAAAATAGTTTTACATGATGTCTCTATTTATGCTCGTCCGGGTGAACAAATTGCATTAGTGGGATCTACCGGAGCTGGTAAAACCACAATTACAAATTTAATTAATCGTTTCTATGACATTGCCGATGGTAAAGTCCGTTATGATGGAATTAATATTAATAAAATAAAGAAACCGGATTTAAGAAAATCATTAGGCGTTGTTTTACAAGACACTAACTTATTTACCGGAACCGTAATGGAAAACATTCGTTATGGTCGATTAGACGCAACTGATGAAGAAGTTTATGAAGCCGCTAAAATTGCAAATGCCTACGATTTCATTACTCGATTACCTGATGGATTTAACACCATGCTTACCAGTAATGGGGCGAATTTATCTCAAGGTCAAAGACAATTGCTCTCTATCGCACGAGCGGCAATCGCGGATGTTCCTGTAATGATTCTAGATGAAGCTACTTCCTCAATTGATACACGTACTGAAAGATTAGTCCAAAAAGGTATGGATCAATTAATGGAAGGAAGAACTGTATTTGTTATCGCTCATAGACTTTCAACAATTCAAAATAGTGATGCAATCATGGTATTAGAAAAAGGTCGTATTATTGAAAGAGGTTCTCATGAAGAACTTCTTAAGAAAAAAGGAACCTATTATCAACTATATACCGGTGCATTTGAATTAGAATAAAAAATAAAAGGACAGTTGAAAAAACTAACTAAAAATTAGGAAAAGCAACAGTCCTTTTTTACTTTAATATTTTTTGCCAACAAGCGTAGCTTGTTGAAAAACCCATTTTTCACGATAATGGAGTGCTATTAATAAAGTAGACACTAAGAGTGGGGGAAAGTTAATATAAATAAAAAAACAACAACAATTAGATAAAAAAATATTGCATTAATCTGATATTTCGCAGTTACAAAAATAAAAATTAAAAAAATCCGCATTCTATCGGACTTTTTTGGTAAATGAGAAACAAAAAAATGTTGCCTGTTTTATCTTTTTTTGAATTTTTATATTTACTCAATTTATTAAAATCAAACTTATTTTCGATTCTTCCTTTAATCCTCCCGCATGCGCGGCAATCATACATTCTTCATAATACTTTTCTAAACGACTCGGAATAACATAATCAAAACAATATTTATCAATAGAAACCGCTAAAAAACCTCCTAGCATTCTATCAAAATCTTTATGTTCATTACCGTATCCGAAAAGGTTTAATTCTTTAACTTCTTCCTTGGTATATAAATCAAAATATTCACCATAATATTTATTAAATAATGTAATGAATTCTTGTTTTCTGTCTCTTTTTACATAAAATGTTGCTGCCCGAGGCTCAATAGCAAAAGGTCTTTCTAATGTATCAAAAAAGTCTTTATGCTCATCAATCAGCAAAAATTTTACATCAATTAGACTATGATCCGCTAAAACGATAAATAATGTATCCTTATGAACCGATGTTAAGCTTTCTAAAGCATCATTTATTTTTTCTATAAAGGATTTTACAAATATTGAATCTACTCCATATACATGAGCTTCACGATCTGGAGATGGCCAGTATCCATACATCAGCGCTTCTTCATTATTAAGAAGATGTTCGTTTATTCTACATAAAAAATCTTCTATATCAGAGGCTCCGTTTTCTCGAAAGCTTGGCCAAACTTCTTTAACCGCTACAGAAGGACATTTATTAGCAACAGTTTTAAATATATTTTCATATTTTCCTAAATTATCCATCGGATTTTGATAATTTAATAGTTCTTTTGTATAAGTTTCTCTGTTTGAAAAAACATCGATATGACTATTGATTTCTTTAAAATATTGACTCCATCCTAACCACAATGTTTCTTTAGGGTATCTTCCAGACAATAAAGCGTTTGTCGCTGCGACCGTTGTTGGTGGAAATATAGAATCAATTTCTTTATAAATATGTTTTCTTAGAAATGAGTCTTCTGCTAAATGTCTTTGTAGTATTGAAGAAGCCATCCCATCAAAAAGTAAAACCACAATCTTTTTATATGGTTTCATTCTTTTTACCAAATCATCAATTGGCTCATGATATGTATTAATTTTATAATGAGCTAAAATTGAATTTGATACATTAACTAAACAATTTTTATTACAGAATCTATACATTTTACCCATTTTTCTTATTAAATTTCCTTACAGATTTATAAATCTTTTTTAAACGAGGATACATTTTTTTGTAGACTTTATCATATAAATAATCATATTGTTCATGCGCTTTATCATTAGGATAAAAGGTTTTTGATTTATGTACCATTTTAGAAACTGCTTCTTCATAGCTATCGAATTGTCCATCCGCCGCAAAAGCCAAAATCGCTGTGCCTAATGAAGCTGTTTCAAATGTTTGTACTCTACTAACAGGGACCCCAAAAATATCCGCAGTAATTTGACATATCGCATCACTTTGTGAGCCTCCACCAGATACTCTTATTTCTTTAATTTTTTTATGTTGTCTTTTTTCTATTCCTTCAAGCCCTTCTCTTAATCCATAAGCAATACCTTCGATTATTGCACGATAAATATGCAATTTTGTGTGATAATCAGAAAATCCTACAATCGCTCCTTTTGCTTCTGGACGACTTAATCCTGGACCCCAATATGGTTGTAAAACTAAGCCTTGTGAACCTGGTGGAATCTCCATTAAATGTTTGTTTAAAACTTCTTCCACCGCCATTTTTTGAATTGCCGCTTCTTTAGCTTCGCCTTCCGCAAACTCTTTTACAAACCATGTTAACATCCAATATCCTCTATATATTTGTACTTCCATATTATAAAGATTCGGAATACTAGCATGATAAGCTGGTAAAAAAGGTTCTGGTTCAATATATTTTTTATTTGAAACCTCGATACTCGATGCTGTTCCATACGAAATAGAAGCCATATCTTTATAAATACATCCTGTTCCAATAGTTTCCGCTCCTTTATCAGAGCCACATGCATATATTTTTAATCCTAGTGGAATACCAGTTTCACTATTACATTCTTCTGTAACAGTTCCTAAAAGTGTTCCCGCTTTTACAATTTTTGGAAGTAATTTTTCAGGAATTGGAAAAACTGGATATTTTAAACTATGTGGTTTAAACCATTTTCCTGTTTTCATATTTAAAGGATAATGACCTGTATAATTTCCAATTGCGTCTATTATTTTGCCTGTAAGTTTGTAAATAAGATAAGTTGATAATGCTACATAATGATGCGCTTTAGCTATATTTTCTGGTTCATTTTCTAAAAGCCAATTATACATTGTCCTTTGCCTATTCATATCAGCGGTATAGGTCATACCCGCGACTTTAAATAATAAATTTCTAAAAAATGGCATTGGTTTTTCACATTTTGCCATTCTTTGATCACACCATAAAATGCATGGTCTAATCGGTTTACAATTTTCATCTAATAAGACCGCTGTATCTCTAAAGCATGTAATCGCACAAGTAGTAACATTTTTTATTAATTCTGGATTCTTTTCACTTAAGGCTTTCGTTACTACTTTCATTTTTTCATAATAATAATCAGCATGTTGTTCACAATATCCTGGTTGTGTAGAAAAATAAGCAGGACTATAAACATTCTTTTCTATTGCTAATGTTGCTCCGTTTTTATCAAAGATAACCGCTCTTACGCTTTGAGTGCCAAAATCAATTGCAAGTGCGTATGATTGTTTTTCCATAGTTCCTCCATAAGCTATTAAATAAAAGCTCTTAAACACAATGTTTATATTTATTATTATAACAATTTTATTGTAATTTGCCATTATAAACATTCTTCTTCTGAAAGCGCTATCTTTTTTATATTTCTCTATGCAAAAGTTTAATATCTATGATATTATTATCACATAGCATTAATCAATCTACAAATGTAGAAATATAGGAGGAAAAACAATGCAAGATAAAAAGTATGTCTATCACTTTAAGGAAGCTTATGGTTTAGGCAAAGAGCTTTTAGGTGGTAAAGGTGCTGGCTTAGCAGAAATGACCCACATTGGAGTCCCAATCCCACAAGGATTTACTGTTTCAACAGAAGCCTGTACTCTTTATTATGACAGTGGAAAAAACCTTCCAGATTATTTAATTAACGAAATTTATGATGCTATTCATAAAGTTGAAAGTGATTCTGGAAAAACATTTGGTGGAGATCACAATCCATTACTCGTTAGCGTTCGTTCAGGCGCTCGTGTTAGTATGCCAGGTATGATGGATACAATCCTTAACCTTGGTTTAAACACCAAAACAGTTGCTGCTTTAGCTAACGAAACCGGAAATATCAGATTCGCATATGACTGCTATCGTCGTTTCATTTTAATGTTTACAAACATTGCAAAAGGTCATCCACGTACTGATATGGATAAAATGCTCGAAGATTTAAAAGAATCTAGAGGATACAAACTTGATACAGAAGTTACTGCAGAAGAATTACAAGAATTAGTCGCAAAATATAAAGATTATTATAAATCTACATTTGGCGAAGAATTCCCAGAAGATCCTTATAAACAACTCATTGAAGCTGTAACCGCAGTTTTCCGTTCATGGGATAACCCACGTGCAAATGTTTATCGTATGATGAATGGTATTCCATATTCATGGGGAACCGCAGTTAACGTTCAATCAATGGCGTTCGGTAATAAAGGCGAAACATCCGGTACTGGTGTTGCATTCTCACGTGACCCTGCAACTGGTGAAAATGTTATTTCAGCTGAATACTTACCAAATGCTCAAGGTGAAGACGTTGTTGCTGGTATTCGTACACCTTTCCATATCGATGAATTAAAGAAAAGAATGCCAGAAGTTTATACACAATTCGTTGATACCATTAAGAAAATGGAAGCTCACTATCGTGATATGCAAGATATGGAATTTACCGTCGAAGATGGAAAATTATATTTCTTACAAACACGTAACGGTAAGAGAACACCTGCTGCAGCTTTAAAAATCGCATGTGATTTAGTTGATGAAGGTGTTATCACCGAAGATGAAGCAGTTTTAAGAATTGATGCTTTAACATTTGATAAATTATTACTTCCTGGATTCGATAGAGATGAACTTGCAAAAGCCACTCATATCGCAACAGGTTTAGCCGCTGGTCCAGGTGCTGGTACTGGTAAATTAGCCTTTACTGCAGAAGAAGCTGAAGCAAGACACGCTGCTGGTGAAAAAGTTTTATTAGTTCGTGCCGAAACATCACCAGAAGATATCGTTGGTATGGTTGCCGCAGAAGGTATCTTAACAATGCGTGGTGGTATGACATCACATGCCGCAGTCGTTGCTCGTGGTATGGGTAAATGCTGTGTCTGTGGATGTAAAGAAGCTATTATCGATGAAGAAGCAAGAACACTTACCATTAATGGTAAAGTTTATACCGCTGATGATGTCTTATCATTAGATGGTTCCACAGGTAAAGTTTATCTTGGCGCAATCAAAACCGTTAACCCAGATTTAACCGCTGGTTACTTTGGTCGTTTAATGGGCTGGGTTGATAGAGCTCGTACCTTAAAAGTCCGTACAAACGCTGATAATCCACGTGATGCAAGACAAGCAAAATTATTTGGTGCAGAAGGTATTGGCTTATGCCGTACTGAACACATGTTCTTTGAAAAGGATCGTATTTTCTCATTTAGAAAAATGATTTTAGCGGATAATGTCGAAGAACGTAGAGCCGCTTTAGCGGAAATCGAACCAATGCAACAAAAAGACTTCGAAGAATTATATGAAATTATGGGTGAATTAAATGTTAATGTTCGTTTATTAGATCCACCTCTCCATGAATTCTTACCACAAGAAGAACACTTAATTGCTGAATTAGCCGCTGCTACAGGTAAAACTGTTGAACAAATCAAAAACCGTGCTGCTGAATTACACGAATTCAACCCAATGATGGGACACCGTGGTTGCCGTTTAGCAGTTTCATATCCAGAAATCTGTGAAATGCAAACAAGCGCAATTATTAAAGCCGCAATTGCAGTTAATAAGAAAGGCATTAAAGTCGAACCAGAAATCATGATACCTCTTGTTTTAGATGTTCGTGAATTACGTTTCGTCAAAGCCATCATTTCCAAAACTGCTGATAAATTAATTGAAGAAGCAGGAATCGAATTACATTACCATGTTGGTACAATGATTGAAATTCCACGTGCTGCTTTATTATCAGATGAAATTGCTAAAGAAGCAGAATTCTTCTCATTTGGTACAAACGACTTAACCCAAATGACATTTGGATTTAGCCGTGATGATGCAACAAAATTCTTACCAGACTATTATGGAAATAAGATTTTTGAAGAAGATCCATTCAAGACACTCGATCAAGATGGTGTTGGAAAATTAGTTAAAATGTCAGTTGCTGCCGGACGTGCAACTCGCCCAGAATTACATGTTGGTGTTTGTGGTGAAACAGGCGGAGATCCAAAATCTGTCGAATTCTACCATAATGCTGGATTAAACTATGTCTCATGTTCACCATTCCGTGTTCCTGTTGCTCGTTTAGCTGCTGCACAAGCCGCTATAAAGAATGGTAAAAAATAAGATAAAGATTTTCTAACTTTATATATAAATGCTACTCTCCGATTACTAAAATGTAGTTGGAGAGTTTTTTATTGACATCACAAAAGACACCATCTATAATAAAATTACACATGTAACGCAACAGATGTATTTTATATAGGAGGTGATTATATGCCTAGAAGTAATTTGTTTACAAAAGAAGAAATAATAACTGCGGCGATTGAATTAACAAGAGAAAAAGGATTTAATGCCGTTTCTGCTCGTTCGCTGGGATACAAATTAGGAACTACTTCACGGCCGATTTTTAGTCATTTTGAAAATATGGCAGATGTACAAAAAAGCATCATAAAAAAAGCAAATGACATCTACCAAGAGTATCTAAAAGAAGATATGTCAAAGGGAAATTATCCTCCTTACAAAGCAAGCGGCATGGCCTATATTCGTTTTGCAAGGGAAGAAAAAGAATTATTTAAACTACTTTTTATGTGTGAACGAACAAATGCCGAAAGAGAAAAACAAGCTCCAGAATCAGAATTATTAGTAAATCTTATTTGTAAGCAAATAAACATCTCAAAAGAAAAAGCATGGCTGTTTTATTTTGAAATGTGGACATTTGTTCACGGAATTGCCGTAATGATAGCTACTAATTTTTATGATTGGAGCGAAGAGCTTTGTAGTCAAGCCCTTACCGATATGTATCAAGGATTAAAATATAAATACGAAAACAAATAACAAGGAGAACATTTATTATGGATAATATTATTCAAATAAGCAATTTAACTAAAAGCTTCGGTGAAGTAAAAGCCGTCCAAAATCTTAGTTTTTGTGTTAAAAAAGGTGAACTATTTGCCTTTTTAGGTGTTAACGGCGCAGGAAAATCAACCACTATAAATATTATGTGTGGTCAGCTATTTAAAAATGGCGGAAAAATTACAATCAACGGCTTTGATTTAGATAAAGATAAAGATTACATTAAAAATGAATTAGGTGTTGTATTTCAAAACTCTGTTTTAGATTCTGCTTTATCTGTTTATGATAATTTACAAAGTCGTGCCGCATTATATGGAATAACTGGAGAAGAGTTTAAAAAACGTGTTTTAGAACTCGCAGATATCCTTGATTTTAAAAACTTATTAAAACGAACCGTTGGAAAATTATCAGGAGGGCAACGTCGTCGTATAGATGTTGCTCGCGCTTTACTACATAAACCTAAAATATTAATATTAGACGAACCAACAACTGGGCTCGATCCTCAAACAAGAAAAACATTATGGAATGTTATTTATGATCTTCGGAAAAATGAAAAAATGACAGTTTTTCTAACAACCCACTATATGGAAGAAGCTGCAGAAGCTGATTATGTTGTTATTCTTGATAGCGGAAAAATTGTTGCAGAAGGTACACCTCTTGAACTAAAAAACACATATACTGGTGATTATATTACTCTATATAATATAGATGAAAAAGAAATTCAACAACTAAATGTAAAGTATGAAAAAATAAAAGATGCTTACCGACTATTAGTACCTAACACAAAAGCGGCTACAGAACTTATTGTAAAATACCCTCATATTTTTATTGATTATGAAATTACCAAAGGTAAAATGGATGATGTTTTTCTTGCAGTTACAGGTAAAAAATTAGGAGGTAATGAAAAATGAGTACAGTTTTAACAATTATGAAACGAAATATAAAACTTTTTTTTAAAGATAAAGGCATGTTTTTTACTTCTTTAATTACTCCTGCAATATTACTTGTGTTATATTCAACTTTCTTAGGAAATATATATCGTGATAATTTTGTTTCATCATTTTCTAACGAAATAGAATTGAGCAACAAACTAATTAATGGTCTTGTTGGTGGAGAAATCATTTCTTCAATCTTAGCGGTTTCCTGCGTTACTGTAGCATTTTGTTCTAACATGTTAATGGTTCAAGATAAAGTAAACGGTACAATAAAAGATTTTACTGTTTCTCCTGTAAAACCTGTTACTTTATCACTTTCCTATTATTTTGCTAATTTAATAACTACCCTTTTAATATGTTTTGCTGCTTGTGGAATGTGTTTAATATATCTTGCAATAGTCGGATGGTTTTTATCATTTAGTGATGTATTACTTATTTTGTTAGATATTACTCTTTTAGTCTTCTTTGGAAACGCTCTTTCCTCAGTTATTAACTTTTTTCTTAAATCTCAAGGTCAAATTTCTGCAGTTGGAACAATCGTAAGTTCCGCTTATGGGTTTATCTGTGGTGCTTATATGCCTATTTCATCATTTAATGATGGTTTACAAAAATTTATTTCCTGTTTGCCAGGAACATATGGGACTTCATTAATGCGCAATCACGCAATGCAAGGAGCGCTCAATGAAATTGAAAGTCTTGGTGTTCCAAAAGATAATATTATTAAATTAAAAGATTCTTTAGATTGTAATTTATACTTTTTTGGCAATTCTGTATCCATTACTGGAATGTATTTAATTTTAATTATTTCTATTATTGTTTTCTTATCTATTTATATATCTTTAAATGTTTTTGCAAACAAACATAATAAAAGCTAATCTTTATTAAATAATTTATAGCTATAAAGGATGTTATAACTAATATGTTTAACACCCTTTTTTTGTTTTTTAAAAGGATTGCCTATAACGACAACCCTTATTAACAATATTAATTGTATGGTAATTCTGGTGATTCTAACAAATCTGATTTAATAATAATAATAACTTTTCCCGTTGGAAGCCCGCTACTAGTGTTAATATCTTTAGCTATAGTTATTTTATAATCTCCCTTTTGATATAAATTATATTCTTCTTTAAAATAATAGTGCTCTAAAGTTTTGTAGGGTTTGATACCCCCTCTAAAGTTTTGTAGGGAAG
>CAZZGL010000011.1:0-28086 GCA_964654155.1 uncultured Staphylococcaceae bacterium
TCAAAAGCTAACTTTTTTTCATTTTTCACTTGATTCTTTAATAGTTAGCTTAATGTTTAATATTTTGTATTTAGGAATATTTTATCATGATTTAAGAATAAAATTAAAAAAATATGCAGTTATTGTATGATTTAATTTAAGTTAGTAAACATTTTTGTTTATTTTTATGCATTTTGAAACTTATATATAGCAAATTGAATCAAAAATAACGCTCAATTAACACGTTATATAGTTAGTACAAATAAATACGAATAAAGTTTACTTAATGATTAATAAAGTGCTATAATTGTTTTTATTAAAAACAAGGAACATTTTAGTGAGTGTTTCTTATTATATTTTTAAGGAGCATTCATATGAAATTGTGGTTAAATAAGCATATAAAAACAATAGGTTTGATTGGAATCGCATTATTTATGTATGTAATATGGTTATTTCCATATTTTGGACGTTTCCATCTTTTACCATCTTCAATTATTCGTCCTTTTGAGATAATTGGCGTTATTCTGATAGGTCTTGCTTCCGGATTGGTATTGTCTTTTAAGAAAGATTCTTATTGGTTTATGGTATTATTAGTTTTTACTCCATTTATATTTGCTAGACCTTTTAGTGCGAAAACAATTCCATGGGAGTTGATTGTGGCTTTATGTTTAGCTGTTGCTGGATTGATTATTTCTTTAATAAGATTTAAGTATGAGTTAAAGCAAGGACCATTTTTTATAGGTTTAGCGTTATTTGGAATAAGTTGTATAGTAGGGGGGCTTTTTAATTTTCATAAAATTTATTTTCTTCAATTTTTAGTTGTCTCTTTGATAGTTATAGGATTATTAGTTCTCTTTATATATCTTCATTCTACTAGCTCTATTTCTTTTTTAGATTTAGCAAAAATAATGTTTACTTTAGGAATGTTTATCACAATGCAATGTTTTGCATATCTATTTACTGGATCAAGTATTAGTCAAGTTTTAAGCTATAAAGGAATGGATTTAGGATGGGGAATATCTAATAATGTTGCCACTATAATGGCTTTAGTTGCTCCATTTACTTTTTATTTAATATTTCATTATCAAAGATGGAAAAGTTTGTTTTTTGCAATTTTATTTATTCCTCAATCAATTGCAACAATTTTCACTTATTCTCGTGGAGGAATTGCGGCTTTTGTCTTAATGGCAGTTATTACTTATACATATGGTTTCTTTGTTGTTAAAGACCGTTTCGTTTATTTTTTATTAGGTGCTGGTGCGATTGTAAGTGTGCTTCTTATTATTGCTTTAGGACTTGCGTATAAGCCAAATGTTATGGAGAAAATGTTTAAAATCATTGGAGTTAAAACTAATGATATGAATTCGCGATTTGATATATATAAAACATATTTAACTAATTTAAAACCGAATTTCTTTTTTGGAAAAGGAATGTTTGAACCATTTAATAATCATTTTAATTTTGGAGTGCCAAATGGATCAAATTATTTATGGGGACATGGAACATGGATTCATTGTTTATACACAACAGGTATTTTTGGAGTTATAATGTGGGTGTTTCATACTTTAAATAAATATATATATTTATTAAAGGAGCATTCTAAAGAAACGATGATTGTTTTCTTCGGATTCTTGTTTTCTGGTTTATATGGAATGATTGATGTAAGTTTTTATTTTATAAATTACATGATTCTATTTGTTGTTATTTTATCTATTTTTAAACAAAAAAATCTAAAAGGAGTGCAAGAGTAATATGTATGATTTCTTTTTTAAAGACATTCCTGGCTTGTTTTCTTTTCAGCATTTAATATATGTTGTTATTTCTATAGCTTTAGTGAGTGGATTATTAATATTGTATTTAAAAAAACTTATTGGAAAAGAACAAAAAATATTATTATTTTTTTTTATTTTGTTGGTTACATTAGAAATAGCAAAGATATGTTATGTTTGTTTTTATCAAAAGCTTAGTAGCAAATTAGACGATTGGGTGCCACTATATTTTTGTAGTTTAACAATGTATGCTTTAGGACTATCTTCTTTTGGTAAAGGTAAAATTAAATTGTTAGGAGATTGCTTTTTATTCTTTGGAGGAATAGTATCAGGAGTCGCATTTTTATTTTATCCTTCAACCGCCTTAATTATTAGACCTTTGCTTCATCCATTAACAATTCATAGTCTGATTTACCATTCTGTTGCGGCTTTTGTCGGGATGATGATTGCTTTAAAAGGAGAATTGCGACCGAATATAAAGCATCTAGTATCTTATTTAGAATTCACTTTGTTATTTTCAGTTATTGCATATATAGTTAATATTTTATTTAATCAAAACTTTATGCTAATTAATACACCATGGAAGATACCAGTATTACAATTAGTATATAAAATTACTGGTTTTTTATATCCGGTTGCGATTGCTTTTGGTCAAATATTTTTAACTTTCTTTGTTAGCTTATATGGATATAAATTAATTGAATATTTATTAAAAAGGAGAAAAAGCCATGTTTCTATCTGATTTCTTTAGTCCAAAAGACCCATCACATAAGAGTGAATTATTTTCAACAACGCATCTTGTTTTTATAGTGTTAAGTATTTTATTAATTATTTTCTTGTTGTATTTATTTAGAAATGTTAAAGAAAAAGGTATGAATAAGTATTTGAAATTTATGACATTCTTTATAGCGGCTTTAGAGACTACTAAAATAATTTGGGAAAGCAGTAATGACATTTCTAGTGGAAACGGTTTTAATTATGGAGGTCTTTTACCTTTATATTTATGTAGCATGTTTATCTACACGCTACCATTTGCTTCATTTGGAAAAGGAAAAGTTCAACGTGTAGCATTAGGATTTCTTGCTTCATTAGGAATTGTGGGCGGTTTTTCTAATTTAGTATATACGCAGATGCTTAATTATTACCCGTTTTTTCATTTTTCAACTTTTGTTTCGATAATATTCCATTTTTTAATGGCGTTTACTGGATTGTTTATTGTAGTAACTAAATACTTAAGCTTAGAAAAAGAAGATTATTATTTAGCTTTTGTTCCAACTTTATTATTTTCATTCATTGTCATCCCAATTGCGTACTTGTTGCAATCAAAGGGTATTTATAATGATTATATGCTTTTATTACATGGAAATGGAATTCCATTAATAGGTAATTTAGGAGATATATTGAATAAGAATCATCTCCAATGGTTATTTACGATTATTATGCTTTTTGTTTTATTCGGAGTAACAGCGTTTATGGTATTTTTAATGAGTAAATTACAAAAACTTTTATATCGAAAAAAGGTGGATTAAAGCTTTATTTCATTATTTTGCAATTATTAGCCTTATTTAATACGCTATTTATAGTACAGAGTAAAGTAGTTTTTAACATAAAAAAGAGGCCTTTTAATAGCCTCCAAAAATTATTATTAATTAAAATTGCATTATACTATTATGTAATATTGAAACAATTAATTAGTATTTTTGTTTTCTAATTTTTCCATCTTTTTTATGAATCATAATGCTTCCTTTTTGTGATTCAGCAAGTTTTTTAGCATAATCGATGGCTTCAAGTTGGGTAGAAAAAGTTTTAATTGCTTTTGCGCCTTTGGCAAATTTAACTTGCCATTTTCCATCTTCTCTAATAGAAATATGATATACGCGAGGACGTTCTTTTTTTTCTTTTGCTTCTACATTATCATCTTCTATGATTTCGACTTCTTCAACTTTTTTTACTTCTTCAACTTTTGTTTCTTTTTTGGTTGTAGTCTTTGCTTTTGAAGCATTTTTCTTAGGCTCTGTTTTCATTTTTCTTCCTCCATTTCATTTTCTACTTTGCTGACTTTTCATCATAATTTTTGATTTCTTCTTTTGAGATAATGGTAATAGTCTCTAAAGGAATGTCAATATCTTCAATTTCTGTTGTGTTTTTTAATAAAATATTCTTTTTATGCTGCTTTATATAAAGAAAAGTAACTAACATTAACATAATTAACATAAACACTAAAGAAATTACCATCCATAATTCTACAGAAAAGCCGTTAATTTTTACAATTTCTTTTTTGAATTTATTAAGGATAGTCAGTAGCGATAATAAAGTCATAAAAGTAAGATCTCCTTTAAAAAATTATAACATTAAGTAAACTCTCTTACTAGTGGTAATTTTTTTAAAAATAATGTATCCTTATTTGTGGGCTAGGGAATAAGATTATGAATCAAATAAGTATTAAAGTTTTAAAAAAACAAAATGGATTAACAATTAAAGAATATTTAAAATCAATGCATGTTGGGCGAGGAAAAATAGAAGAAATACGGGTTAATAAAAGTGTTTTTTTGAACGATGAACAAGTAAATCTTGAAACTCTTTTGAATGAAGGAGATATTTTAAAGTTTTTAATTAATGAAAAAATTGATGTTGCCCCTTTTGATGATTGTCAATTAGATGTTTTATATGAAGATGAACATGTCTTAATTGTTAATAAACCGAGTGGTTATTTAATCCATAGTGATGGAGATACTACCACCCCAACATTATGTTCTTTAGTTGCTAATTATTACTATGAACATAAAATATTTAGACCTGTTAGATATATTCATCGATTGGATTTAGAAACGACTGGAATAGTTTTATTTGCTAAAGATTTTTTAAGTGAAGCTAAACTACATGCCGATATGGAAAGACATTTGATAAAAAGAGAATATATTGGTATTGCTACGAATAAGTTTAAAAATTTAGAAGGAAAAATAGATTCGCCTATAGGAAAAGATCGCCATAATTCAAAGAGAATGCGCGTTTCAAAATCAGGACAAAAAGCGGTAACTTATTATCGAGTATTAGATAATTATAAAGGATTATCTTTGGTTAATTTTACCTTGGAAACTGGAAGAACTCATCAAATAAGAGTGCATATGACAAGTATTAATCATCCTTTACTAGGTGATAGCTTATATGGTCGATCTAGTGAAATTATTTCTAGAGTTGCTCTTCATTCATCAAAAATCACCTTTTTTCACCCAATTTCAGGCGAATTAATTAGTATTTTATGTGCTTTACCATCTGATTTCTGTGCTATAATAGAAAAAAGGAAGTGGAAGTATGAAAAATAAATCGAAGTTATTTATTTTACCATTATTATTTGCTTGTTGTTCATGTGCTTATGGCAAATATAATATGGTCGGTGGCTCTATTAAGTCTTCAAAAACATCAATTTCCGCTTCGTATAAAAAATTTGATGGCTATTTTGGTCGTAAATTTAATAAAAAATATCAATTTATAATAGCGTGGACTCATTTAGAAAATAATGAAGGTTCATTAACTATTGAAGCTAAGAATACTGGTATTATCGGCGCTAGTTCTCAATCTATTCAAATTACAAGCGATTATATTGATGGAAGTACTTATTTTCCTTTAAATAATGTATCTTTTGATAGAGAATATGAAATTAAAATTATTGGTGATAACCATAGCGGTTCTTTTTCATTAACTTGGAGCGAATATAACTTGGAGCGAATATAAAGAATAATTATTATTGTATTTTTTTGCAGCTGTGGCGGAACTGGTATACGCGCTACTCTCAGAAGGTAGTGTTTTAACATGTGAGTTCAAATCTCATCAGCTGCACCGATTTGTATAATTGTCCGATTCTGTCGGACTTTTTTTAAAGTATTTTTTAATTTTAAAAACTAGTTAATGTTTTAATAAATTCATTTAGTAAGTTTGAATATTAAGTATTTTATGCTCTCTTTTTAAGTTAACTTAATTGTTTTTTATATTATTATTATTCTTTAATAGAAAAATTATTAATGGTGTTTTTTTTTATAATTTTGTTTTTTGTTAGTATTTGAAACCGCTTACTAATAAAGTAATATTGAGTTGTCTTGAAAGGGGAAAAATAAATGAAGAAGAAAATTTTAGTATTTGTTATATTTAGTTTACTTTTAGGAGGATGTAATAATCATAATAACACCACACAAAGTACAACTAGTCAAAAAGAGCAAAAAATTCAAGTTGAGAAAACAGAACTTATAGGACTTCCTTTACAAACTTATGAAATTGATTTTATTAATAATACTGGTAAGCAACCTCTTTTAGAGGTAAGTGATTATGAATTAATTAATATTGCTTTTAAGTCATTATCAAGCATTTCTGTTAGCTTGTTAAAAGAAGGAAATGGATATATTAAAATTGGAGATATCGAGAATAATATGTCCACAATTAATGTCACATCAATAGATTTAAAAATCACAAATGAAGTTGATCATATTGATGTAGGTCAATCTATGGAAGTTAATTTATCACATGATGTAGATGCTAATTATTTAATTGATAATGAAGATATTGCTCGTATAGAGAATAAAAAGATTACAGTTTATAAAGAAGGCAATTTTAATCTAACTGTAAAATATGGAGAAATTGTTTTAACAAAAGGGTTTGATTCTTATAAACGCTCGAATACTATTACAGAATTAAGTCGTAATTCGATTTATATTAAATATCATGGTCGTAATGTTCATTTAGGATCTAGCGTTATTATGAATAACATCGGCAGTGGATTTGAAGTAACATTTTATGGAACTGAATTATATGCAACATTAGATGGTTGGTATGGCTCATGGTACGGTAATACAAGATTAACTATTCTAGTTGATGGTGAAACAGATACAGAAGAACGCGTTGTTATAGTTTCACAAGCCACCACTAAAACGGAGTATTTATTAGTTGATAAATTAGAAAAAGGTTTTCATACTGTAAAGGTTTTGAAAATAACTGAAGCGGGAGGATCTTCTTTAAATTTCTATGGTGTTAGAACTGATGGATATTTTAAACCTACAGATAAAACACAAAAATTGCGAATTGAAGCATATGGAGATTCAATTACTGCCGGCTATGGTAATTTAAGAGGCGATGCTGAAGATGGAACAAACGCAACCATTCAAGATGGAATGCAAACATACGCTACTTATACTGCAACAGCATTAAATGCCGACATAAATGTTCAAGCAAAATCTGGTATTGGAATGTATACGTCCTCTGGCATTGATGATACAAAGCAGGTTAATTCACTTTATTCATATGTTAATTATGATGGTGAATATAAATGGAATTTAAAAAATTATATTCCAGATATAGTTATCATTAATTTAGGTACAAATGATCATTGGAATACATCAGTATTCAACAAGGATAATTTTATTAATGAATATTACAATTTTATTTCTAGTTTAATTAAAGTGTATGGTGAAAATACCGCTTTTGTACTTGCAAGTGGATTAATGGAACAAAAAGTTGATGACTATGTTCAACAGGTTGCAACTAAAGTTAAAAATGATTTCAGTAATATTGTATTAACTATTAAGTTTAGTCAATGTGCTTCTGGACATCCTCTTATTGAAGAGCACAAAGAGGCAAGTGAAAAATTAGTTAAGTTAATTAAGGATAATGGAATTAATACTATTCATTATAAGGAAGTAAATGAAATAGAACCAACTGATGTTACTGGTGAAGTTGTTAAATGCAATCTTAACTTTGTTATTCAAGATGTTATTCCATCTTATGCGAAAGTGTATTTGGATGGACTTGGTGAAGAGAGAATTTTGATAGATAATCAAGAATCATTTGAATATGATTACAATATTAGTATTAAAGATGGTGATTATGAAGTTAAGTTTGTCGCTATCGTAGATGAAGAAGAATATGTTGATAGTGAAGACATAAGAGTGGTTAAAATAAGGAAAAACATTTCTTCTGTCGAGTTAATTATTGGGACATTTACTTTACCTGAAGATCCAAATAAAGATTCTTCAACATATGGATGGACAATGTCAACAATATTATTTGAAGGATCGTTTGAGGCATTTAGTGAAAAGGATGTAAGTCTTGTTAACAACAACTGGATGGCAGGATTTATTACAAGAAAAGCAACATATGGTGATAATTATCGGATTACCACACATATTCAAGCTAATGAAATTAATTATAGTAGTGATTATTTAGGAATTACTCCATATTATATTGATGATTTCAATTATATATGGACATATATTGGATTTAATGCGAATGGAACATTAAGAACGATAGGCTTTACAGGGGCGATTAATGGAAAGGATATTGGTTTCTATGATTGCTGGTCGTTTGCAAATTTAAAACCTGATTTTAAAAGTGGAGTTGATTTTGCTGTTGAAAGACATGGAAAAGAATTAACTATTGAATTTATGGGAATAACTGAGACACAAACCCTATATTGTCTTAATCAAGATAATGTGCGTGTAGGTATACAATGCTCAACAAGTAAAAAAATTAATTTTACTAATTTTACACAAACTAGCGTTGAATCAACAAAGGAACAAACAGTTTGGACTCAGTCGGCGTGTTTATATGAACAATCTTTTGAAATAATTAGTGATACTTCTGTAAGCATTACTAATTACAATAACTGGATGGCGGGATTTATACTTAAAGATAATCCATATACTGATAATTATGAAGTTTCTGCATTAATTAAAGCGGATGTTGATTATTATGATGGTACAACTGATAATCAAATTGCCTTAGTTCCATTCTTCCAAGACGCAAATAACTTTATTGTTGTATATTTGCAGTGGCAAGCCAATAATACTTTAAAGAGTATGGGGATGACAGGTAAAATAGCAGGTGTAGATTTAGGATGGAATGATTTTTGGAATTTTGCTAATGTTCCAACTTCATTAAAAACGGGAAATGATTTGAAAGTTTCTCGAAGTGAGGCAACTATTACCGTAACATTTGGCGGGGTTAGTGAAACTAAGAAATTGACTAAGTTAGGAGATTTACCATGTTACGCAGCGGGAGTATGGGCTCATAATACAAAAGCTACATTTGAAAACTTTAAAATAGTTAAATAACCTATTAGTAATGACCTACAGTTTGATTCTGTAGGTTTTTTGATACAAAAAAAATCCAAACTAGAATTTATTTTCTAATTTGGATATTAAAGATTAATTATTTTATAGCAATTCCAATTGCTCCGGTGAAAAATGACAAACCACCAAAGATTGCACCGTAAATTGTACTTAGACCTAATTCGATATTATCGGCAATTACATTTTTATAATTATTAACAGAAACGAATTGAGCTTTGGTTAGAAAAAGACAAGCGATTCCTAATAAAATTGGAAGCAAAATAAATGCTGCTGCTTTTCCAACTTTCTTTTGATTAATTATATTAGCGGCAAGTAATGCTAATGATAATGCGCCTAAAATAATTAAAATGTAACCCACAAATGGAATCCAGGCTCCTTTTAATTCGAATAAACCTGTTTGACCAAAAAAGACAGTTTTCCATTCATAACCTTTTAATGGAGCAATAAACATCATTAAAAATGAAACAATGCCAAATATAGCTCCAATAAATAAGTAGACATTTTTTAAAGATACTTTTTTCATAAATAATAATCTCCTTTCTTTTTTTATTGTAGCGAAATTAATAAACTAGTAAAAGCCTAAAAAATAAAAAAAACATTTTTATGAACAAAATGTTAAAAAGTGTTCATTTTTATTATGTTAATTTATGAATATGTATTTTAGAATAAAAAATACGATTTCATAGTTAAAAAAGTATGCTAAAATTATTTAAAAGAATTTTTAATTCTTTGTTTAGGAGATGTATATTATGACAATTGAGGAAATTAATAAAATTGCGGATAAAGCTAAAAAAGAATATGATAATCTTTCAATTTTAATGTCGGAAATTTATGAACAAATTGATGATGATAAAAAGAAGGAATTTTATAATAATGATAAGTCTTATTTTTTAGGTGAGTTTCATATTGTTATTCAACTTCTTTTGTTAGGACTTGCCACGATTGACGCTAAAATAGATGATAACGAAATTACTTTACTTCGTTATTTGTCACATCAACATATTTCTCTTGAAGAATATATTGATTTTAAAGCAAAAAAAGCTGATTCTAATGATTCTTTTTCTTATGAAGAATTTGTTCATATTTCCCAAAATGAAAGATGGAAGTTTATTGAAAAATTACATAAGGAATTTGATAGTGTGATTAGTCATTTCTTTTTATCTTTAGCAATGGTGGATATTGCTTCTAAAAAAGATTACTACAAACGGATATTAAGTGATTTTTCTGATATCGCTTATACGATGTTATTGATTGATCATCATGTTGAAGAAAAAACTACCAAAGAAGCAGAAGATTATTTACAAGAGCATTTTGTAGAATGTTATGAGCAGGCTTATGAGCATATTACTAATGGAAGTGATTTTTCTCCTAAAAAAATTGGTAAAACTAAAGTTGCTCCTTCAAAACTGTTAGCGGATGTTTTTGATGATTATCATAATTTAGCGATTCGTGAAAAAGAAGTTTTAGTTAATTATGTAGCCACACCTAAATATTTAGAAAATGCTTTGGTGTATATTGAAACCGAAGGAAGTACAGGTTCTGGATTTATTATTTCTCCAGATGGAGTTTGTATTACATGTGCACATGTAGTTGAAAAAGAAAAAGCATCAATTTATGCTCGCTTAACATTAGAAAATGGTGAAAAGGAAATACATCAATGCAAATTAATATATAAATCTCCAGAAAATGATTTTGCTTTGATTAAATTAGAGACTAATAATCAATATTATTTTGAAACTGAAGAAGATTTTTCGAAATTAGAATTAGGTCATGAAATTGCTATTTTCGGTTATCCTTTTGGAGCGGGGCTTAATGATAATGTTATGGAGTTAATGCCAACATTAACAAAAGGATATATTTCCTCAAGACAAATTATGGGAGGAAAAGAATTTTATTTTTTAGATGCTCAAGCTCGTCCGGGTAATTCTGGTGGCCCTGTTTTTGATTGTGTTACAGGAAAAGTGATTGGTTATTTATGTGGAGCCTATGGAGATCAAACCAATAAAATTATTTTTATGCGTAGTTTAAAGTACTATGCATCAAATGTTATTAAGGAATAAAATATGAAATTAACTGCGGAATATGAATACTTTTTAACAGCGGGTTATTATGCTTTTTCTAGAGAATTAAAACCTTATGGATATTTTGATATATTTCAAGATATGGCATCTAGACATGTTAAAGAATTTAATATGGATTATGATGTTTTATTTCTAAAAGGTATTATTTGGGTCTTAGCTAGAGTTAAATATGAAGTTATTCGCCCGATTACTTATGGAATGAAAATTATTGGTAGAACCTGGCCTCACCCACATAGAAGATTTGATACAATAAGAGATTATTTATTGTTAAATGAAGATAGTGAAATATTGGCTAAAGGAACTTCTTTATGGTGCTTGGTAGACTATCAAAGTGGAAAAATACTACCAATGTCTTTTGCTCCAATTGAAGGTGAATTTGTAGATGATTATAACTATGAAGGTAAATTTGAAAAAATAAATTATGATAAAGAAAAACTTGTTTTTTTAGGTGATTATAAAGTCTGTGTATCAGATATTGATTGGAACGGACATATGAATAATGCCAAGTATTCTGAAATTGTTTTAAATTTACTTTCAAAAGAAGAAGTTTGTGCGTTAAAAGGGATGGAAATAAATTTTTTATTACAAACTTTCTTATCTGAAGAGATAGAATTGAAGGGCTGTTATTTTGATAAAGAAAAAATTATTGTTGGATATAAAGGAGAGCATGTTTGCTTTGTAGCAAAGTGCATATTTGATTAATATGGTTGTTTTGACAGTTAGCAATGTGAATAAATCTTTTGGTGCGGAAGAATTATTTTCTTCTGTTACTTTTAGCGTAAATGACAATGATAGAATGGCTATTGTTGGGGCAAATGGAACCGGAAAATCAACTTTGCTTAAAATGATAATAGGAAAAGAAAGTATTACTCCAAGTTTTGCAGATGGGACAAAAGGAGCTATATTTTTTTCTAAAGGAATAAAGTTTGGTTATTTATCACAAGATGTTATTGAATCATTGGATAATACTTTAAAAGAAGAAGCATTACTTGTATATAAAGATTTGATTCAAATGGAAAAAGATCTTGAAGTATTAACAAATAGATATGCTGAAGATCCCACTAATGAACTTTTAGCTAAGCAATATGGTCGAATGCAAAGTGAATTTGAATCAAGAGGTGGGTATGATTATCATTATAAAGTTGACATGATGTTATCTAAATTTGGATTTAGTGATGAGGTTGTTAATCGCCCAATAAAAACCTTTTCTGGTGGTGAAAGAACAAAAATGGCTTTTGTTAAACTTTTATTATTGGAACCAGAAATATTAATACTAGATGAACCGACAAACCATTTAGATGTATCAACTATAGATTGGCTAGAAACTTATTTAAAATCTTATCATGGAGCAATTTTATTTGTTTCACACGATCGTTATTTTATTAATGGAATTGCAACAAAAGTTGCCGAACTTGAACAAAATAACATTACTATATATAAAGGAAATTTTGATAGTTATATAGCTCAAAAAAAAGAACATTATGAAGTAATGCTTAAAGAATGGACTTTACAACAAAAAGAAATTGATAAGCTTAAGAGATTTATTGAATTTTATAAACCAAAACCACGTTTTGTTAGCAGAGCAAAAGATAGAGAAAAAAAGCTTCAACATATGAAGAAAATTAATAAACCTATTGAAGGTGATAAACAAATTAAATTTTCTTTTAAAGGTGATGTTAGAGATGATCGAAAGATTATTTATTTTGAGAATACAAAAATTGGTTTTGATACTACTTTAATTGAACCATTTTCTTTTTATTTATTTGGTAATGATAAATTAGCAATTATGGGTGATAATGGTACTGGAAAGACGACATTATTACGAACTATTATTGAAAATAAAGCCCTTCTAAGTGGACATATTAGAAAATTAATGCCTTTGAATATTGGTTATATTCAACAAAATGATTTTGATTTTAAAGATAGTCAATCATTAATTGAGCATTTTATGGAAGAGTTTCCATTGATGGGAGAAAAGAATATTCGGAATCATTTAGGAAAGTTTGCATTTACTAATGATGATGTTTTTAAAAATGTTTCTGTCCTTTCTGGCGGAGAGAAAATGCGAGTTATTTTAGCAAAAATTGTTTTAAAAAACTACGATGTTTTACTTTTAGATGAACCGACAAACCATTTAGATTTATTAACAAGAGAAGCTTTGATTAAAGCAATGCAAGATTATGAAGGAGCGATAATATTTGTTTCTCATGATCGTTATTTTATTGATACTGTGGCAAATAAAATATTATATATAAGTAAGACTAAGCCTTATTATCATGAAGGAAATTATCAATCTTTTAAAGAAGCGGAAAAAAGTATTTTAGAACATACAGAAGTTATAAAAGAAAAGAAAACTAAGACAGAAAAGACAAAAAAAGTTAAAAAGCCAACAGAATCTGACTTGTTAAAAATTGAAGAAGAGTTAGCTTTTATTAAAGAGGAAGAATTTAAAGAAGAAAATTATATGGATTCTAATAAAATGAAAACTCTAGAAGAAAAAAGAAAACTGTTAGAAGAAAAGTATAATTTATTATTTGAAGAAATATATGCAGAAGAGTAGTTTTTGTTATCATTTATCAATAAAATGTTAATTAAACTCTTGCATAAATGGTTGCTTATGTTTTATAATATTTAAGCAACTTACATAGGGGCGTAGTTAAATGGTATAGCAACGGTCTCCAAAACCGTTATTGCGGGTTCGATTCCTGCCGCCCCTGCCATTTAAGTAGATTAATCTTGATATAGTAAATGTATCGAGATTTTTTTGTTTTTATAGGGGGGGTTCAACTCCCACCGTTAAGATAGGTTCGAACTGGTGATTTTGTAAATGGTACAATTATTGTATCAAAATCATCATCGTAAGCGTCAAAAATTTCCATGCGAAAACTATAGCTTGATTTTCTAAGGTAATAGCATTTCTAATTCTGCTTCCGTTGAATTAGGCTTAATTCTATCGATAAGAGTTTTCAAATATTTTTTCATTATTCCATTTAGATATTGTTTTACAAAGAATGCACTTAACTATAACATTTATTATGTTTAATGTTATAATATTTTTTAGATATTAATTTTTATTGGAAAAGACAAAGCTTCCTTTCGGTATTTGTCTTGACCAGGCTTATTAGCATTAATATCTAATAATTAATGGAGGGAATTAATTTTGAAAAAGTTATTTTTTTTAGTTGTTTCTTTATTATGTGTTGGAATAAGTGTTGGATGCTCTAATGATAATAATGAAAATGAAACTGTACAAATTACCGATATGGTTGGTGATATTGTTACAGTAAAAAAGAATCCAACAAAAGTGGCGTGTATTTCAAGGACTTCATATGATTTACTTGTTGCCTTTGGATTAGGTAATTATATTGACGGAACATATGAAAAGACTATGGAAAATGAATGGACATCAGTTTTTTATCCTGAAAGTTCAAATCATTATAAATACGAGTATGAACCAAGTTATGAATTATTAATATCTAGAGGCGTTGATTTAGTTCTAGCGCCGGAAAAAAGAATTGCTGAAAATTATAGAGAACATGGAATTACTGCGATTACGATTAGTTTATACGGAAATCCAGTATTTGATTCATATTTAACTTATATACCAAATATGGTAAAGACCATTTGGAATATAAGTGGTGTTGGTAAAAATGTTGAAAAATGGAGTAGTAAAGTTAATACCGTTATTGAAGAAATACAAATTGAACTTAAAAAATATAATTTAAAGAAAGAAAAGCTTTATTATGTAAGAGGCGATAAAGATAAAGGAATTGGATATACTGATACAAAAGGCTCATTTGTCGAGTATGCATATAGAATTCTAGGCTTTGAGTGTATGAGTTCTATATTAAATAGCGATGGAAATAAGCCATCAGCGGAAGCAATTTGTGAATTTAATCCAGATGTTATTGTTATGGGTGGTATTTACCAAAGTAAACATCTAGAAGATATTAAAAAAACAGAGCCTTATACGACTTTAAATGCAGTAAAAAATAATAAACTATATACTATTCCAATTGGTTTTACTCAAATGGAGCAAATTAATATATTCACGCCTATATTTTTCTATGATCAAGCAAATAAATTATATCCTAATATATTTAATTATGATGTTGTTTCTATGATAAAAGAGTCAACAAAAGATTGGTTTGATATAAAATTATCAGAACAACAAATACAATATATGTTAAATGGATTAAGTCCAGATGGGAATTTAATGTACTAATGAATAAGAAAAGTATATTTTTATCAATTGGATCTTTGATTATTTTTATCATTGTGTTTTGTTGCGGATTGATATTTGGAAGATATTCAATTACATTAAGTGATTTTATTAATTGTTTATTTAATAATAATGGAAGTTTTGAAACTCAACACAGCATTATTATAAATTTAAGGTTGCCTAGAACAATAATGGCGTGTTTTGTAGGTATTGGTCTTTCTCTTTCAGGTTTGTTATATCAAGAAATATTTCAAAATAAACTTACATCACCAGATTTATTAGGCGTGAGCACTGGAGCTTCTGTTGGAGCGGCGGTTGCAATTGTATTAGGGCTAAGTTCTGTATATATAAGTATTTTTGCTTTTTTGACAGGAATTATAACTGTAATAATTACTATTTTTGTTGCTAAATTATTTAAAAACGGAAATTCTATGACATTAATATTATCAGGAATAATTGTCAGTGGATTTATGTCAGCGTTACTATCATTGGTTAAATATTTTGCTGATCCAACAACTACTTTATCATCTATTACTTATTGGTTGATGGGTTCTTTTGAAAATTCAAAAATGGAAAATGTTTTAGTAATGTGTCCAATTGTATTATTAAGTTGTATTTTACTATTACTTTTATCATGGAGAATCAATATTATTGCCTTAGGAAAAGAAGAAGCACAAACAAAAGGATTAAATTATAAGTTTTATCGATTTTTAATTATAGGCATTGCCACGCTTTTAACAGCGTCATCTGTTGCATTTTGTGGCACAATTAGCTGGATTGGATTGGTTGTTCCTCATATTGTTAATCTTATTGTTGGTAGAGATAATCGAAAAACAATACCTTTGTGTATTAGTTTTGGAGCAATATTTATGATTATAGTCGATATTATTTCTAGAACATTTACAGATTCAGAAATCCCTTTAAGCGCAATAACAGGGATGCTTGGAACAATTATTTTTATTGCAATACTTGTGTATAAAAGAAAGGAGATTATTAATGATAACAATTAAAAAGCTTTCTTTTCGATATTATAAAGGCTTAAAAAATGTAATTAATGATTTATCGATAGATATTAAAGATGGAACAATTAATGTACTTGTTGGTTTAAATGGTTGTGGTAAAACGACATTGATTAAACTTTTAGCGGGATTATTAAATCCAACTTCAGGTGAAATTCTATATAATGAGAAATTATTAAAGAATATTTCTATGAGAGACAGAAGCAGGATATTTTCATATGTTTCTCAAAAAAGTGTAAGCAATGATGATTATATTGTTAGAGACTATTTAGCTTACGGATTTGCTAATTCGTTAAAGTTTTATGAATCACCAAAGCCTAAGCAATTAATAAAAATCAACGAAATATCTCAAAGATTAAATATTGAACATTTATTAGATAAAAAAATTGGTCGACTAAGTGGAGGTGAAAGACAAATAATTATTATTGCTAGTGCACTAGTTCAAAACACACCAATAATATTATTAGATGAACCAACTTCTGCGCTTGATTTAAAAAATCAAAACTTAGTTTTATCTTTATTAGATGAAATTGCTAAAGAAGGAAAAATAATTATTATATCAACTCATAATCCTAATCATGCCTTGTTTTTAAATGCGAATATTTTATTTATGAAAGAAGGAAGAATTATAAAAGAAGGATTATGTAATGATATTTTAGATATGTATACTTTACAAAAGATTTATGGCGATTCAATTTGCTTTAGCAATGAACTTCCTTATAAAGAAGTCTCTTTCAAGCATCGTGTGTGATTAAATGATGTAAATAATTAATTATTTAATGAGAAGTTACTCCTTTTTGTATAAAAGTAATAGAAAGTAACAAGTGTTATGTTAACTATTAGCAATGGAAAGATTCTTCAAAATATAAATATGGATTTAATTATGTTATTTCTAATAATTCATTAGGACAAATTAATATTAAACAATTGAAATTTTAGTGCTGATATTATTTACTTTATTAAAATAACAGAATTAGCTTAAAAAATGATTTTTAGCTTATGTTTTTTTAATGCGTAATCATAAAATAAAATATTAATATTTGTTCTTTTATTGTGAATAGTATAAAATACTATCTAAGGAGATTATTCAATGAAGATATCAGAAATTAAAAATGCAATTTATACTACATATAAGAAAAACTTTGGTTATTTTTTTGCAACATCGTTTGCGTTTGTTGTTTTAATAACCCTTTTTTCAATACTTGATTTATATATTCAAGGAATGATTATTTTAGGAATATTTTTTGTAGTTATTCCTTTTTTAGGATGTATGATTTTTTCTAATATGCAATTTTCGTTAGGGAAACCATACGATTATAAAAACTTTTATCAAGGTTATAAAATTTCACTATTGCCGGGACTTCACGGTTCTTTTAGATTTATCAGATCATTTATTTTCTCTTTTTTGATTATGATAGGATCGTTTTTAGTTATTTATGAAGTATCATCATTATTTTTAACTGTATATGATAGTGAGCTTAATAATGTGTTGTTAAATGTTTATAACGCTTCTACGATTGAAGAGGGAAATACAATACTTAATGAATATCTTAAATCATCATCTGGACAATATTTTATGAACTTATATTCCATAATGTATTTATGTTCATTTGGTGTAGGATTATTCTTTTTTGTTATTTTTGTATTAAAATCTGTACCTATTTTTTATATTCAATCAGGAATAGGATGTTCAAAAAAAGAAGCAATTAGTTTATTTAATAAGGTATATCAAGAAAGTAAAAAAATGTCTAATAAATTGATTAATAGTGTTATATGGCCTTACTATATTATTTTCCCTATTTCTTATGCTTTAGGAGCTTTTTGCGGATGGGCAATTTCAGGTAATTTAGCAATTGCAATTGTGTTGGCTTTAGGTGTTTCTTTGCTTGCATCTAGCTTTATGCTTGCACCTTATTTACTCTGTCAAGATGTTTTATATCATATTTATGCTCCGGCGTATAAGGTTAATGCTAAAAGTGTATTTGAAAATGCTTTATTGACATTGGCGAATAATCCTCAATTAAATGATGAACAAAAAGAAAAATTGAGAGATTACTATTTAAAGCAACTTCAAGAGATTGAACAAATTGAAAAAGCAATGACAATTACAAATAGTTCAACTGTAGAAATAGTTGAAAGAGATTCACAAATCGATGATAATATAGATAAGAAAGGAAAATAAAATATGTTACGTACAATAGCAAATGTTATATGGTTTGTCTTAGGAGGCTTTATTCTAGCTTTATTATGGACGATTTTAGGATTATTATTATGTATTACTATAATTGGAATACCATTTGGTCAACAATGTTTTAAATTTGCAACATTATGCATGGCTCCATTTGGAAAGAAGGTTATCATTAATTTTAGTGAACATCCTCTTGTTAATCTAATTTGGGTTGTTTTATTTGGATGGGAAATGTTTATTGCTTATTTAGGTGTTGCAGTTGCGCAATGTGTAACAATAATTGGTATACCTAATGGGATTCAAGCTTTAAAGATGGCTTCGCTTGCGTTGTTCCCATTTGGCGCAAAAGTTAAATAATCTATATAAAAGAGGAACGGATTTAAAACCCGTTCCTTTTATTGTAATTATGCATTTTATTGATATTAATCCGATGATAATTTATTTAAAAGGCAAGTTTACTATAATAATCAAGCTCTTTTATAAAATTTCTGTAGCGATAATATTTCTTACTATATTCATACATAATGCCACTTATAAATCGATTCAATCGACAAGTATATCGCGCTAAGACGCCGTAATATCCACTTTGTTTATTTGTTAGAATTCTATTGGCTGTTTGGTTTAATTTTTCTAATGCATAGTCACAAAGATTAGATACATAATTATCTTCAACAACAACAGAACTTAGCCATAATTTTATATTATCTAGTGTTCTTTCATCATATTTATTAAGTTTTATATATTCTTTTGAAAGCAATTCTAATAAATCTAGGATCTCTCCCATATCGAGTTTATTAACATATGCTAAATCTAAGGTCGCTAAAGCAAGATGAAAATCACTTTTTACTATTTTTAGTATTTTTTCTAAATCATTTATTCTATATAGTTCAAAGAAGTTATTAATATTTTTAGAATTAGAATTATATAAAGCTATTTTATAATCATCATTTGAATCATCTAATAGTACAGCGGATTTAGCATAACTTTCAACTTTATCATCTATAGGAAATAGTTTTAATGAATCAAATATAATTTTTGATACATCTTTATTATTATTTTTCATATAATCATAGTAATTATTAAATATAGTTAATGAAATGGGCTCATATTCATAAGCATATTTTCTAAATAGTTCTTCATCATTTACATAATTTAGCATTAATAATATCCATTCTATTTCAATATTGTGTTTATTTAAGTTTTCTTTTAGCATAGCTATAATATTTTCTAGGCATTTATTTTTATCAAGGACAAAAGATACAATTTCTTCAAAATTATTAATACCATAATGAGTTATTCTTTCAAGAGAAGAAACGAATTTATCATAATCATATTTTTTACAAATATATAGAGAAAAAACTAAATACTCTAGTTGGTGCATCTTCTTTGATTCATCATAATAATCTAAAAAATGAAAACTATCTAATAATGAATAATACTCAATTTCAGTATATTCATCATCATATTCATCAGAAGTTTCAAATTGAATTTTTAAAGATAATAATTTTTCGCTTAATTCAAGAACTTTTTCGTATTCTTTATTTTCATAAAGAACAAAACAATAATTTAAAGCTTGTGAAAGAACAGGGAGTATTTTAAATTTGTCATAATATCTATAATCATAAGGATCCCAAGCACAATCAGTATAAATTTGTTTTTGGGATAGATAGTATTCTTCATTATTTATTCTATCTAATACTTTTTTTAATTTTTTTTCATTAATACCATAATCTTTAAGAAGATTAATTCCTTTTTTTTCTAAATAAGCTGAAATTGTATCCTTTGATAATAATAAAAATATTTCATTTATAACAGTCATTAATTCATTGGCATCAGCATTTTTAAGATTGTCTTTCAAAGCTTTTAAAGCCATTTTTTTATCGATTTCTTGCATAAATACTTATTTACTCCGTTCTATAATAAAATTGATTTCTTCTTTTAATTCTTTACTAAATTCATCTAAATTGCTAAATGATATAACGCCTTCAGTTATTAAAGACATAATATTGAAAAATAATTTGGATCTAGACATATCAACGCATATACCTATGTGATATCGATCTTTATTAATTCGATTAAATAAATCCCAAAAATTAGTTGATGCGTTATTTTCTCTACTTAATATTTCAATATATTCTTGATTGGTTTTTAATATATATTTTTCTTGCCAAATTGGAATATATTTTTTAAATAATTTCCAGTCTTTTTCATTACATTTGTATTGCATAGAATAATCCTCTCTTATATTTATATCTTTTCTAAAAAAAGTATAGTATAAAAATCATACATATTCAATAAATGTAGATTCTTATTTGAAAGTCTAATATTTGCTTGTAAATAATGAACGCTTTTTCTTTATATAACCTAGGATTTTTAATTTATTTGATACTAATTTCGATACCAATAACACCATATTTTTTTATATTCTCAGCACTATAATAAGTTAACATATCACTAGGATTTGCTATTTCATTGTCATTATATCCAATACTTATTTTGTTATGATGTTTATATAGTTCTTCAAAATTTGCATATTTATATAAATTAGTAACTATGCATTCTAATGTTTCATTAGAAATTATATTAGTAAATTCGATATAATCTCCAATTGAAATTGTTGAACGTTTCTCATCAAATAATCTCATTTCGATAGTTTTGGTTTTATTTTTAATTTTTTGGAAAGGTTCATTCCAAAGTTTCATCTTATGTATCATATTACTTTACCTTTTTAATCTAAAAATTCTTTTTTAATAGTTTTTCAATATTTTTATTAATTAACTTTTTCAACTAATGAATTTAATAGAAATTTTTTCATATTCTTAGCGGTAGTGTTTTTTAAGAACTAACTGATCCTGCCGCCAAGTGTAATAATAATCAATTAGTTCTTAAAAGATAAACATTTTGTTCTCTTTCGAAAAACAAATTTAGTATATCATTTTTGATTTTCATTATCAATATTATCATTCACTTTGAAAAAGAGTATTTTTTAATAATTGCATTTTCGATATGTTATTGCACATTGCTAAGGCTTTTATCATCATAACAAATAAAATAGTCAAAATGAAAAGTCAACGAAACATCTAGCAATTTATATTGAAAAGTCAATAGGAGGGAACAATATGTTATTTAGAAAGATTGAAAAAACAATATAATCACACTTAAAATCGAATTCTAATAAAATAATGATTATTAACGGAGCAAGACAAATAGGAAAATCATTTATTATTCGTTATGTTGGACAAAAACTTTTTCCAAATTATATAGAAATAAATCTTTTAGAAGATTCGTTAGGTAAGCATTATTTTGAAAACGTGAAAACTATATCAGATTTTTATCTTCAACTTAGTATGCTTGCTGGAAATAAGATGAAAGAAAAAGATAATACTTTAGTTTTTCTTGATGAAATTCAAGAGTATCCGCACCTTTTGACTTTGCTTAAATTTTTAAAACAAGATGATAAATTTACTTATATAGCAAGTGGCTCTTTACTTGGTGTAACGCTTGCAAAAACATCTTCTATTCCTATGTGGAGCATTAATGTAACGCAAATGTATCCGCTAGATTTTGAAGAATTTCTTTATGCGAACGGATTTAATGAATACGCTGTAAATGCGATAAAAGAAAAATTTTTACGTTTTGAAAGTTTAGATGAAAATATGCATAATAATATTCTTGATTTGTTTAAGAAATATTTGTTAATTGGTGGACTTCCAGATGCTGTAAATTCGTATTTAGAGAATTATAATATTGTCAAAGTTCGTGATATACAAGATGAAATTTATGAATATTATGCTGCGGATGCATCAAAATATGATAAAGAAAATAGATTAAAAATCCGTCGTATTTATGATATGATTCCATCTATGTTGGAAAATAAGAAAAAACGCATTGTAATCAAAAATAAAGGGGAAAACTTTTGCTCATTATCAAGATGAATTTGATTATTTGATAAATTCTGGTATTTCACTTGAAGTCAAGGCAATTTCAACACCTGTGTTTCCTTTAATTGAATCAAGTGGGAAAAACTTGTTAAAATTATATTTAAATGATGTAGGAATTCTTACTAGCATATTATATAAGAATAACATCCGTGCTGTAATGGATGATGAAAAGAGTATTAATCTTGGAACGGTTTATGAAAATGTAGTTGCAAGCGAGTTAAAAGCACATGGAAGAGTATTATTTTATTATGATAATCGAAATAACGGGGAAGTTGATTTTTTAATTGATGACTATGATAATCATTCTTCTACTCCTATTGAAGTAAAATCAGGAAAAGACTATATGGTTTATAGTGCATTGGATAAGTTTGTCTCAAAAAACGATTACAATGTGAAAAAAGCCTATGTGTTGTCTAATAATAGGGAAATCAAAATAAAAGGAAAGATTATATATTTACCGGTATATTATGTTATGTTTATATGATTTTTTATATGTAAGCAAAAAAACTCCAGAATCAAGAAAAAGCCTCAAGTTTTAAATATAAAGTTCGAGAGGTTAGGATATGTGTAAATGAACTAATATTATGAAGAATTTAAAATAGATCTTATAAGTCAATATCTAAATGGAACAATAAATAATATTTAAAAACTATTATTGGTGGAATTAAACCTAATTTAAAACATAAATAGAGTTATAAAAATATTTACATTGGAAAAATAAACTGTAGTTTTGCTATGGAAATTTTAGCGCTTACAATGCATGAGTTCAAACTTTTTTTCGTTTATTTTATTACAACTTTAAATAAAAAAAGCCCGATAAAATCGGACATTTAAGGCAAACTGGAGCAGGTGACGGGAATCGAACCCGCGTAACTACCTTGGCAAGGTAGTGTTCTACCATTGAACTACACCTGCGTGCCTATTAATAATACCACAATGAATAAAAAATACAAGTCTTTTTTTATTTCTTTTTCTTTTTTTGTGTAGATATGGTAAACTATCTCTTGTTAGTGAGGTGTTTGTATGGCTACAACAATAGATTTAGCAAATTTAATATTTCCAGATATAACAACAACAGTTGAAGAATTAGAAAAAAGATACCCAAATAGAAATTTAAAAGTCGGAGCCCATGTTACCCGTTTTGCTCCATCTCCAACTGGATTTTTACATACCGGTAGTTTGTTTACGGCAATGATAGGCTATAAGTTAGCTAAGCAAAGTGATGGCGTTTTTTATATTCGTTTAGAAGACACGGATACTAAAAGAGAAATTGAGGGTTCTGGTTTACAATTATTAAAGCAATTAGAATCCTTTGGGATCGTTCCAGATGAAGGATATTTTGGGGATCATGAAAGTGGTAATTATGGTCCTTATTGTCAATCTGCTCGTGCAGATATTTATAAGGTATATATAAAGGAATTAATTAAGCAAGGAAGAGCGTATCCATGTTTTTGTACCGCAGATGATTTAAATAATCTTCGTACTATGCAAGAAAAGAATAAGATTATTCCTGGTTATTATCAACATTATGCAAAGTGTCGTTTTTTAACAGTAGATGAAGCAATTGAAAAGATTAAAAATGGAAACCCTTATGTTATTCGTTTTAAGAGTATGGGAAATCATATTCGAAAGATTAGAGTACAAGATTTAATTCGTGGAACTTTAGAAATTGCTGAAAATGATTTAGATATTGTTATTTTAAAAAGCGATGGTCTTCCAACATATCATTTTGCACACGCAATTGATGATCATTTAATGCACACAACAATAGTCAATCGAGGAGAAGAATGGATTTCATCTTTACCAATTCATGTTGAATTATTCGCGGCTTTAGGTTTTGAAGCTCCTAAATATGCTCATCTTCCAGTTATTATGAAAATGGATAATGGAAATCGTCGTAAGTTATCAAAGAGAAAAGATAACGAAGCTGCTTGTTCATATTTCTTAGAGGATGGATATCCAGCTGACGCTTTAATTGAGTATTTAATGACAATCGCAAATTCGAATTTTGAAGAATGGAGACATAAAAATCCGGATTTGCCATTATCGGATTTTGAATTAACTTTTGAAAAAATAGCTTTTGATGGTGCTTTATTTGATATGATGAAGTTAAAGTATTTTGCAAGAGAAAGATTGTCTAAGAGAACAGCTTCAGAGATTGTTAAGGAAGCTCTTGCTTGGGCAGAAAAATATAACCAAGAATTAAAAGAGGTTATTTTGCGCGATATTTCATATTTTGAAAAAATTGCAAATATTGAAAGAGAAAAAGAAAATCCACGTAAAGATTATGAAAAATATTCAGATTTATTAACTTTAAATCGTTTCTTCTTTAATGATTATTATGATAAGATGTTTGATGGTTGTGAGTTACCATTCAATGAAAATATAGATAGAAATGTTATTAAAGAAATTTTAAAAGAATTTGTCGATACTTATGATAGCAATTTAAATGAACAAGATTGGTTTGCTTCACTTAAATCGTTAGGTGAAAAACATAAATTTGCTCCAAGTGGAAAAATATATAAGCAAAACAAAGATTTATATTTAGGACACATTGGTGATGTTGCTGAAATGCTTCGTATTGCAATGACAACTTCCAAGCAATCTCCTAATCTTTATTGGATTCTTCAAATATTAGGTAAAGAAGAAATTGAAAGACGCATTAATAAAGTTTTAGCGTTATAAATTATTGAATCTTAGAATAAATGAGATACTTTATTTCTAAGATTTTTTTGTGCTTAAAAACTGACAGAATATATTAAATTTAATATTTTAAAATGTTTTTATTTTCAAGTTCTTAAAAATATAGTATTCTTATATTATACAAATGTAACCGCTATCATAGGAGGATAATTATATGGAATCGAGTCGCATTAGAAACATCGCCATCCTTGGTCATCAAGGGGTAGGCAAAACTTCTTTGGTTGAATCATTATATGCAATTGTTAATGGTTCAGAAAAAGGAAGTATTGAAAAGAAAAACACAATATCAGATTATTTAAAAGAAGAAAAGAATAGATTAAGTTCTGTTTCAACTTCAATTGTTCCACTTGAATATAATGGATACAAATTGAATTTATTAGATATACCAGGTAATGATGATTTTATTTGGGAAGCAATTAGTATTACGCATTCAATAAAAGCGGCAATTATTGTTGTTGATGCTCAAAGTAAAGTTCAAATTGGAACAATTAAGCACTATAAAATGCTTAGAAAAAGAAATATTCCAACTTTGATTTATGTAAATAAAATGGATAATGGAAATCCTGATTTTGATGAGTTAATGGATGATATTAGATTAAATTTAGGAGAACAATGTGTTCCATTTACATTTCCTCTTGGTCATAATGAAAATTTTGATGGATTTGTTAATGTTATTAGTTTAAAGGCTAGAAAATTTAATGGCACTGAATGTGTTGATGATGAAATATTTGAAGATAAACGTCATAGAGTTTTTGAATTACATAATACAATTTGTGAAGCCGTTGCATTAACCGATGATGCATTATTAGATAAATTCTTTGGTGGAGAAGCTTTAACCCATGAAGAAATCAATACAGGGCTTAGAAAAGGCGTTCTTAATGGTGAATTAATTCCAGTAATCTTTGGTAGTACAAAGAATAATATTGGTTTACATACAATGCTTTCTATGCTTATAGAATACATGCCAAATCCAACTGATTTAAAACCATATATTGGTGAAGATGAAAATGGCAATGAAATTGAAAGATTAACAGATGTTAATCAACCATTTAGTGCTTATGTTATTAAAACCATGGTTGACCCATATATGGGAAATATTAATATTGTTAAAATTGATAGTGGTGTATTACATTTAGGTGATGAAGTATATTGTCCTCAAATAAATGAAACAGTTAAAATCGCTTCTTTATTCTATTTATGTGGTAAAAATCAAATTAATACAACAGAAGCGATTGCTGGAGACATTGTAGCAATTGGTAAATTGGATAAAGTTGTTACTGCTTATACATTATGTGATAAAAACAATGTCATAATTTATAAGCAAGTAAAATTCCCGACAGCTGTATGCTTTAGAGCTATTTTTGCTACAAATAAGAAAGATGAAGAAAAATTAGGTCAAGCTCTAGCGCGCATTGCTAAAGAAGATCCTTCAATAGAAATTAAACGAAATATTGAAACAAAACAATTGCTTATTGGTGGAACATCTGAAACTCATATTTCCTTTACATTAGAAAAAATTAAGAATAATTATAATATCGATATTGGTACAGAAGAAGTTAAAATATCATATCGTGAAACAATTACACGTGAAGCTAAAGCGGTTGGTAGATATATTAAACAATCTGGTGGCAGTGGTTTCTATGGTGTTGTAGAAATGAAATTTGAACCAGCTGAAGAATCAGTATTTACTGAAGAAATTTTTGGAGGTTCTGTTCCTAAAAATTATTTCCCAGCAGTTGAAAAAGGATTTTTTGAAGCTTTGGGTTCAGGATTATTAGCAGGTGTTCCAGTTGTTGGCGTCAAAGCGACATTATTAGATGGAAAATATCACGCTGTTGATAGTAATGAGCAAGCGTTTAGAATGGCCTCTGTTTTAGCATTTAGAGAAGCATATATGAAATGCGCACCAACATTATTAGAACCAATTTTGGAAATTGTTGTTAGTGTTGATAAAAAGTATATGGGGGATATTTTAGGAGATCTTAATTCAAGACGAGCTAGAATACAAGATATTGTTGATAAAGACGATGGAACAACGCATATTCACGCTCAAATACCAGAAAGTGAAACTCTGGATTATGTTACAACATTAAGAGCGTTAACTCAAGGCAGTGGCTTCTTTAATCGTGAATTCTTAGGCTATGAAGAAGTTCCTTCACATTTCCAACAAAAAATATTAAAAGAATTAAAGAAAGATTAATTTTTATTAAAATAGCGTTAATTGAAATAGAAGCGGATATGTATGCAAATATTGCAGAATCCGCTTTTTTTCAATTTATAATTAACTTTATATTGAATTTAGCTTGCTATTAGCATAAAATAATATAGCATGGTCCATTAGTGGAACTGGTTAACACGTCTCCCTCTCAAGGAGAAGAATAGGAGTTCGAGCCTCCTATGGATCACCATTTAGTGTTTATATATCCGATTATGTCGGATTTTTTTATTATATATATCAATTCATTAAGCATTATTATTATGTATGAAAAAAAGACTAATAAGTTTAATTACTTAAAAGTCTTTTAATGTTTATATTCCTTTTTTTATAATTGTGGCTATTGATGGTAAGGAAATATTTTCTAAATCTTCATTTTCTTTCATTTCTAAAATAAAGCCATCGCCTTTTTCATAACGTGGTATAACATGAACATGAAAGTGCATGATGGTTTGACCAGCTTCTTGATAACAATTTGTTAGAATATTAATTCCTTTTGCACCTAAGTGTTGGATTTGTACTTGTCCAATAGTTTGAGCAACATTCATCACTTTATTCATTATTTCTTTTGGTGTTGATAAAAAGTTATCATAATGTTTTTTAGAAATAACTAATGTATGTCCTTTTGTTGTTTGTGAAATGTCTAAAAATGCTAGAACATCATCGTCTTCATAAACCTTGTAACAAGGAATTTCACCATTAATTATCTTACAAAAAAGACAATTATCCATAAAAAATCACCTCTATACCATTATTATAAATCAAAAAAAAGAAGGCGTGAACCTTCTTTTGATAATTATAGGTTCTTTAAAGAAGAACGGGGGATAGATTTTTTTCGCACCCCGTTTTTCTTT
>CAZZGL010000012.1:0-3240 GCA_964654155.1 uncultured Staphylococcaceae bacterium
CATGCTTTCCTTTAATATTTGATATATTTCATCATTATCTAAAGTTTTATATCCTCCAGAACAAATTTTTATACCTTTTATGATATCTTCAAGCATTTCATCCTTAACACCTAATTCAGTAATATTCATTACTAGGCCTATTTCTTTCATCCAATTTTCCATTGCAGAAAGTCCTTCTTTTGCAATTTGCTCCTCTGTTTTATTAATTGTTTCTACATTCCAAACATTTTTAGCAAAACGCACAAATTTAGCAAGTCCATAAGGATAAATATGATGATAATAGGCTAAAGAGACTGATGATAACGTCATTCCATGTGTTGCATCAGTAAACGCTCCAATAGATTGACCTATTTGATGTACCATCCAATCAGTTTTCTTTCCTTTTGAAATCAAAGTATTTAATGCCCAAGTTGACGTCCACATAATATTACTTCTAGCTTCATAATCATAAGGATTTTCAACCGCAATTACGCTTGAATGAATAAGTGATTTCATAAGACCTTCGGCAATATAATCTGATGTATTATCATCTTCATTTGAAAAATATTGTTCACATATATGATTAAAAATATCATATATTCCTGCGACCATTTGATACTTTGGAACAGTAAAAGTAAAGATAGGATTTAATATAGCAAATTTAGGGAAAACATCTTCATTAAAAACATGTCCTCTTTTCAAGCCTTGTTCTCGATTAGTTATAACCGCTCCACCATTCATTTCTGAACCTGTTCCTACCATTGTAAGTATTGAGCCAACTGGAATTATTCGACAATTTGGTTCTTCAAAATCTATATAATATTTTTGCCATGGATCTTCATTACACCACGCTGAAGCAGATACCGCTTTTGCATAATCACAAACGCTACCACCTCCAACAGCAAGAATTAAATCAACATCATTATCTTTCGCAATCCTACAACCTTCATATAGTTTTTCTATTGTCGGATTAGGCATTACTCCACTATCTTCAATGATAGTTTTTCCATTTTCTAAAAGAATTGCAATTACTTTATCATAAATTCCATTTTTCTTAATTGATCCTCCTCCATAACAGAGCATCACTTTATTTCCATAATTTTTTAATTCATCAGATAAATAGTCTAATGAATTTTCTCCAAAGTATAATTTTGTTGGATTCGAATATTTAAAATTTCCTAACATATTTTCACTTGTCCCTTTCTATAGACTACTTTAATTTTAATCCATCTTTAAATGCATTACCCACTCTTTGTTGTACTTTATAATATCCATGAGTGGAAGGATCATAACTAATCGGGATAAATTTATCTAAAGATATATTTCCTTTATTATCTAAAATCTTTTCATCAGCATTAACATTAATAATTTGTGCTAAATACCATTCATCTTCCAATATTTTAATTAATCTACATTCTAAACAAAGAGACAACTCATTAATTAAAGGGGCATTTACATGCTTAGCTTTTGAGGTAGTAAATCCAGATTTTTTCATTTTATCTGGTTCTTCATTTTGCGACACTATTCCTACATAATCACATGCTAGAACATGCTTAGCTTCGCCAATTGAAACAGTGAATTCATTATTTAAAGCGATATTTTCTGTCGTCTTATGATTTGCTAAGCAAATAATGATTTTGTCATAATCTGCAATCATTCCCCAAGCGGCGTTCATTGCATTTGCATTTCCATCTTTATCATATGTACCAATAATTAATACTGGTTGAGGATAAATAAAAGTCTTAACTCCTAAATCTTTTCTCATAAAATATATTTCCTTTCATTTTACCAATTCTTTTTTTCTTTCTTGTGATCTTGATTATTTTTTCTTTCTTCAACCATTTTACAAAACCATTCAACCATGTTTGGATCTTGATGAGAGAAGAAAGCACTTTTATTCGTATCTAATTTTTTAATTTCTTCCATATCTTCATTTGATAATTCAAAATCAAATACATCAAAATTTTGTTTTATTCTATCTGCATGAACTGATTTTGGTAAAACTACAATATTTCTTTGAATAGCCCATCTTAACATCACTTGTGCCGAAGTTTTATGATATTTATTACCAATCTCTTGCAATATTTGATTAGTAAATAGTCCATTTCTTCCTTCGCCAAATAATGCCCATGCTTCATGAACAACTTGATATTTATTCATCCATTTATTATCTTCTTCTCTTTGATAAAGAGGATGAGTTTCAATTTGATTTATCATTGGTTTGATACGAGCAAAATTACAAATATCCAAAAGTCTATCTGGATAAAAATTAGAAACACCTATCGATTTAATTTTCTCTTCAAGATATAAATCTTCTAAAGCTCTCCACGCTCCATAATAATCATTAAATGGTTGATGTAATAAAACTAAATCAATATAGTCGACTTTTAATTTTTCCATTGATTCAATTACTGATTTTTTACATTCTTCATAACCATAATGTTCAATCCAAACTTTTGTGGTAATAAAAAGCTCTTCTCGAGGTAATCCACATTGTATAATTGCTTCTCCAACTTCTTCTTCATTAAAATAGCTTTGTGCTGTATCAATTAAACGATATCCTTCTTTAATCGCGGTTAAAACACAATTTGTGCATTCTTCCTTTGATACTTGATACACACCATATCCTAAAATAGGCATTTTAATTCCATTGCTCAATGTTACGTAATACATAATTTTCACCCTCTCTTTTTATATAAAATATTATAAACCTCTATTAGTAAAATTAAAAAGATACAATAAAAAAAAGAATGCATAAAATAACACATTCTCTCTAAATTAATACTTTTCTAATCGGCAAACCATTTTATAATTCTAATAGCAGAAATCAACAAACAAATACCTGGAATTATAAAAAGCACTCCAAACGCTTTTCCACTATATCCTAATAAATTAACAAGAACAATCGATAACACTACACACACAATTAGGTAAATAATAATTCTAGGCGTTCTTCGTTTTTCAATCGTAAAAAATGAAGTGGTTAACCATTCATGGAATTCTATTTTATAATCTAAATCTTCCACAAAAACTTCTGGACCAAATAAATACATCATTGATGAAATTGTTGTATATAATATCCACGGAGCAAAGTCAATCTTTTCATCTTCGTTTTTAGTCATAATTATTATTGCTAGGACTATTGTAATAATTGAAAATATTACACACATGAAGTTACTAATAATGTAATTTTTTAATAATCCTCTTAAAATTATTATTAACACTATAACCGCTATTATAAAGACAATAAAAAACGCATCT